>CATVQN010000009.1 GCA_958346135.1 uncultured Eubacteriales bacterium
ATATAACCAACACCGACAAAACAGCCGAGCTTTCGAATTTCTGCGGAAAGCTGACCCGAAAATCCGCATTACGGCTTGGAGAAATTATTCTAAAATATCAAAAAATGATTGCGCAAAACGCAAATTATTCCGCCGCCGTTCTCTGTATGGCAACGGAATACTGGGAGGAAATCAATGGTAGAAATTATAGGAGTTAAATTTAGCAATACGGGAAAGACCTATTACTTTGACCCCGCCGGACTTACTGCCGCAGCAGGTGAACATGTTCTGGTGGAGACCGCACGGGGCGTTGAAATGGGCAAGGTTGTCATTGCCAATAAGATGGTTGCGGAAGAGGAGATTATTCCACCCCTGAAACCCATTATTCGTATCGCCACCCAAGCGGATTTTAAACAGGCTGAGGAAAATAAAAGAAAAGAAAAAGAGGCCTTTACGCTTGCAGTGGAGAAAATTTCAGAGCATAAACTGGACATGAAGCTGGTGGATGCGGAATACACCTTTGACCGGAGTAAAATCCTGTTTTATTTCACGGCAGACGGCCGCGTGGACTTTCGTGAGTTAGTAAAATCTCTGGCCGGTATTTTCCGTACTCGGATAGAGCTGCGTCAGATCGGTGTTCGTGATGAAGCCAGACAGCTGGGCAGCTACGGAATCTGCGGTCGTTTTCTCTGCTGCAGCAGCTTTTTGAATGATTTTCATCCCGTTTCCATTAAGATGGCAAAGGAACAGGGCCTTTCTTTAAATCCCACTAAGATTTCCGGCGTTTGCGGACGGCTCATGTGCTGTCTGCAATATGAACAGAATGTCTATGACGATATGCTCCGGAAAATGCCCCGAAAGGGCGAAAAAGTCAGTACCCAAAACGGTGTCGGCGTCGTTACCGATACCGCAACCCTAAAGGGACAGGTGCGGGTAAAGTTTACCGATGAAAACGGCGAAATTGAAAAATTTGAAACCTATAAACTGGGTGAGTTTCAGCCGCTCTCTAAAAAAGGAAAATCAAATCATCCGGATGTCGATAAAAAAAGAGTATCCGAAGCGGAATCCAAATCCGAAACCGAAGTCGAGACCGAACCCCAAACAGAATGCCAACCTATTTCCGATACAACTGCTGCTGAGCCACAGAAAAATAAAGACGGAGAACACGGCGAAAGAAAGTCCCGCCGCCGACATCGACGCAGACCCGGCAAAAGGTCGGAGGACCGTGAAAATGCCAAAGCCGGCAAGGAAGGAACTCCAACCAAAACACAGGAGAAAAAAAATCAAAGTAATTCCGTGGGAGGCGGCTACAGCAATGGCTATGAGCTATGAAACAGCTTGTCAGAACTTATGTGTATAGATACCAAAAAACAAGGGATTTGCAGCAATTCTGCAAATCCCTTGTTTTAGCTCCCTTTATTTGAAGCTGTCTCATTTGCCGAAATCTGTATTTTCCCTCAGCTCTCTTTACAGCTCCTCTGCCTTTTCGTAGATCGTTTCAGCACAATCCTTGCAGATTTTCTTACTGCTAAAATCGACTAAATTCTCAGCGTTGCCGCAGAAAATACAACAAGGCTGATACTTCTTCAAAATGATACTCTCGCCCTCTACATAAATTTCGATGGGATCTTCATGTGCTATCTGCAGCGTCTTTCTCAGTTCCTTCGGCAATACCAATCTTCCTAATTCATCAATTTTTCTGACAATTCCTGTTGATTTCATAATATAACCTCCACACAATTTTTCATGAAAAATTATTTTCTTTCATCGTCTGCCATGATTATACATGATTTCCCATTTTTTGTCAACCCAAAAATTGAAAATTTTTTAACATTTAATAAAGAAAGCCTATTTTTATTTAAATTAGCTTAATATGTGTCTGACTAAAAATTGAAAATACGGGAAGATTCTGCCGCCAGCTAAGTGTTTCCCACTCCTGCCCCGACAGAGTTTGCGCACGGATGCGGCTGCCAATTCCTAAAACATCTGCACAGTCACGAAGGGTATCCTGTAGAAATTCAGTCATCTGCTCTTCCAAATCCGCCGCAAGCCTGGGACTGTCGCTTACCCTGCCGTAAATCAGACGAGCTTTTAAATTTGTTTTAACCAAGATTCTTGGGGGGGATGCCGTCCAATCTACCTGAATCTCCGGTCTGCGGATGCCGGTAACCAAAAACGAAGAATCCCCGGCACGGACGGCAATCTCATGAGCCTGTCCCGCAAGGAGCTTATAAAGCATAGCCTGTTTTCCGTCCATTATCTCAACCAGTGTACCGTTTTGAAAAATTCCCATTCCTGACAATTTTTCCTCATCTGCAACGGGAAGAACGGGGTCCCATGCGTCATCTGTACCTCTTGCTACAAACTCCCGCAGCTCGGTTACCGGCGCATAGGGACTGTTACGATTTTGAAAAAGCAGTTCATAATACCGTGCGGTACTTTCCTCTAAGGTGGGCTTGACCCGGTTTAAAAACTCCCGCGCCGATTCCGCCAAGCACACATTGGCACTGGGGCGTATTTGCTGCTGCTGAAACAACAGCGAGGCCTGCTCTAAAATTCCGTCCCTTGCGGCTTCTTCGGAAAAGACAATTACTTTAATATGGGACAGCTCCGGTTCCTTGCTAAGATAGCTTTTCAGCTTATTCAGCGCAAGGTAAAAATCATCGGCCTCTACACTGATATTATTTACAGTCTTATTCTCCTGCTCCTTTTCTGGCTCTTCCCCCTGGGTTTGCTCCTCCTTTTTTTCGTTCTCGTCCATACTGCTCCCCAGCTCCAAGGGATTGGACAGCTGAAAGGTATAACAATACCTTGCTTGTTCTCCCTTATCCACGCCAAGGGCAATGGTATAGGCTTCCTCCTCTACCTCACGGCCGTCATAGCATCCGGTAAGACTCAGACAGAGGAACAGACAGAGCGCACCCACCCCGAGATGGGTTTTGGAAAACTTCGGTCTTTTCTCGCCAATAGCCAAGACCAGCAGATGCAGCGCCATGGAAAGATAGAGAAATCCGGAAAGCAAAAAGGCTATCAGATAAACCGCATCCATCCTAGACCAGAACTTTCCGAAATATGCCGACTTGGTCAGAGGATAGATGGGAATCGCCGAAACAAACTCCATTGACGCAGGCTGTGACATGGCAGCAGCCAAAACCAATGCCACGTTACAGGCCACCGCCAATGCGGCGCCGGTCATGACTGCACGTTCCGGATTGAAATTCGGGCGGCTGCGGGGAATCAATTGAAATATCAAAATACTGTCGGTATAGAGAAACAAGGTGGACAGCCCCATACCAAAAACGGAATCAGCGCCGTTTCCCAGCAGCGGCGCCAGATAGAGCGGTTCTGCGTATTTGAGTCCCAACAGCGCAATCGCAGCCGCCCCAAGACCAATCCATATCACCGTCAGAGAGTGCATCCGATAGACTGCTTTGCCGCCGCAAAAGGCGGTGACTGCTGCACCAGCCAGAAAAAAGGCCATCAAAAACCAATTAGGTGATCGGGTATAGGCAATGTTATGAAGAACGACCGTAAATTCGCGCAGGGCATAAGCCGCTGACAGCAGCCAGTAAACTGCAAGCAGTATGCGAAGCAGACGCCCAGTCACTTTACCCAAAACTGTATCCGGCCGGGAAAGGCCGGCCCGGACAGAATACCTTTTTAAAATCCGAAGCACCAGATAAAGTCCTATCAAAAATAAGATACCGGTATACAGTGCCGTCAAATAGGATGCAGAGCCGCTAATCTCGCTAAATCTTCTTGGATAGGTGGTAAAAATTTTATATAAACAGGAATTGAAAACAATACAGCCAAGCTCCCATTTACCTAAATACCGCTTTTTTTGTGTCATCCGTTCTTTTCCTCCTTATTGACCGCCTCCGTCCACTTACGGCTGATGTGGGGCTGTTTGACCGGGTCCTGGGTGCGCAAATTACGGGGACGGCGTTCTTTCTTCCAGATTGGCTTAATCAGCAGTGTGCCCAGGATGGAATCACCGTTTTTCGGCGCCAGCGGTGACAAAAACGGTACGCCGTAGGTCTCCGATGCCGCAAGGATGCTGCCGCTGATAAACAGGCCGCAGACAATTCCCAAAAGTCCCGCTGCTGCACCAAGAATGATATAGATAAACTGCATCAGCGCCAGCGATCTGGAAAGGCTGACGGACGGCGTTGCAAAAGCGCCGAGACCGGCAATGGACACGATGATAATTAAGAGCGGACTGACAATATTCGCCTCCACGGCGGCCTGACCCAAAATCAGACCGCCGATAATTCCCAGGGTAGATCCGACCGGACTGGGAACCCGAACAGAGGCCTCTTTAATCAACTCAAAGGCCAGCACCATCAAAATCAATTCTGCAACCAAAGGAAAGGGAACCGGTTCCCGACTGGCCTCAACAGCAAGGAGAAGATCGGTGGGAAGCATTTCGTGATGATAGAGCAAAACCGCCACAAAAAGTCCCGGCAAAAACAACGCCAGCAAAATTCCCATCAGCCGGACCAGACGCATAAAGTTGGCCTCCGACACCCGGACATAGTTGTCTTCGGACGCCTCAATCAAATCCGTTGCGGTAGTGGGCAATACAAGCGCAAAGGGACTTCCCTGGACAATCACCACCACCTTTCCCTCAGCCAGCATGGCGGCCGCACGGTCAGGACGCTCGGTCTTTAAAGTGTGCGTCATGGGATAAAAGGTCTTTTCCTCCATTAGCATCTCAATATCTCCCGTAGAAAAAATATAGGAGACATCAATATTCTCTAAACGGCGACGCACCTCATCCACCAGTTTTCGGTTGGTAACACCATCAATGTACAAGAGTCCGCAGGGCGTTTGACTTTCACTGCCCACCTCGATCTTTTCAGCAACCAAATCCGGCGTCTTTAAAATTTTTCGGATCAGTGCCAGATTGGTCATGATAACCTCATTAAAGGCCTCCTGCGGGCCGGACAGACTGGCCTCCTGAACAGGCGATCCCACGCTTCGGCCATCCCAATCCTTCACATCTGCAGCAAAGGCACAAGCACATCCGTCCACAAAAATCAAACAGTTTCCAAAAGCAGTGTCCGATACTGCCGTTTCAAAATCCCGATCAATGGTCAAGGGACCAAAAGGAGTCATTTTTTCATAGATGGTCTCCTCTCGGGGGGCTGAAACCGGCTCCGGAACTCCGCTTTGCAACAGACTGCGCATGATGTCACGGTTGATGAAGGTTTTATCGGTCATTCCGTCATAGAAAATCAGAAAACCATCTACATACCCATCTTGAAACCGAATCTTAAAATCACGAATCATAAAGTCAAAGTTCCGGTCGGCACGGAAACGCTTTTCGATATAACGCCGGCTTGCCTGTAGATCCGACGTAATCTTAGTTTTTTCCGCCATCGAAGTCATCCCCTCTATTACAATTTCTCATGGTTATGATTCCCAATTCCGCCAAAACTATACTCCATCAGGGGATATTGCCGCAACCCGCTTTCTCGTTCTTCTTATCAAAAACAAGCCTCCAAAAGATCAAAAAAGCCGGCTCTGCCAAAGGCAAAGTCAGCTTTTTTATAAATTTCCCATCCGGCCACAGCGGACAAAATATCCGTTTCTCACTGTCATTTTAACCGCACAAATCGAGATAAGCGGCAGATAACCTCTTGAACTACTCTGATTTCTTTTTCATTTTCTCCCAGTATTCCTTTGCGGCCTGCTCCATCTTATTTTCGCCTGGCCGGTAGTATACCTTATCCTTAATCTTATCCGGCAGATATTGCTGCTTGACGTAGTGATCCGGATAATCGTGGGGGTACAGATAATTCTGTCCCCGCTCCACCTGACCCTCGCCGTCATAGTGCTTGTTTTGAAGCCGGCGGGGTATGGTTCCCGTGTCCATATGTTCTATATCATAGAGTGCGGCGTTAATGGCCATATAAGAGGCATTAGACTTGGGTGCGGTTGCCAGCAGAATCACCGCCTGAGCAAGGGGGATTCTCGCCTCCGGAAACCCCAGCATCAGTGCACTGTCCACGCAGGACTTGACCACCGTAATAGCAGTGGGATGCGCAAGCCCTACATCCTCGCAGGCAATCACCATCAGCCGCCGGCAGATGGACTGAATGTCATCTGCCGCAATCAGCCGTGCCAAATAGTGAATCGCCGCATCCGGGTCGCTGCCTCGAATGGATTTTTGAAAGGCGCTTAAAATATCGTAGTGGCTGTCACCCTTTTGGTCATACTGAAAGGCCTTTTTCTGTGTACACTGCTCCGCCGTTTCCATGGTCAAACGTATGGTATCGTCCGGCTCCGGCGGGGTGTAGTTCGCCGCAAGCTCCAGCGCATTTAACGCTTTGCGAACATCGCCGCCGGATTTCTCCGCAAGATGCCGCAGTACCCCCTCCTCTGCCATCAGCCGGTTATGGGGAAAGTCCTCCTGTGATAGAATCTCCAGGGCACGCCCGAGCGCCTGCTCGATATCTTCTGTCGTCAATGCCTTGAACTCAAAAACCGTACTGCGGCTCAAAATGGCATTATACACATAAAAATACGGATTTTCGGTCGTGCTGGCAATCAGGGTAATCCGGCCGTTTTCGGTATACTCCAGCAGGGACTGCTGTTGTTTCTTATTAAAGTTTTGAATCTCATCCAAATATAGCAGTACACCCTCCTGCCCCAAAAGTCCCTCGCTCTCTTTGACAATGGCTTTTACATCCGCCACCGAGGCGTTGGTTGCGTTGAGCCGGTAAAGGGTCTTGTGGCTGGTCTTGGCCGCAATATTGGCAACTGTAGTCTTTCCTGTTCCGGAAAGACCATAAAAAATCATGTTGGGAATCTTCCCGCTTTCAATAATATTTCGCAGAATCCGGCCTTTGCCCAATATATGCTGCTGACCCACAACCTCATCCAAGGTTGTGGGTCTGATTCTGTCCGCAAGCGGTTTATTCATATAAGGGGTGCTTTTTACAAAGCGCCTGCACCCGATTGGCAGCCTCTTCACGGTTGCCCTCAAAGTCCTCAATTACCATAGAGATCAGCTGTGCAACCTCCTCCATGTCCTCCTCTTGAAAACCGCGAGTGGTAACGGCCGGGGTTCCCAGACGAATACCGCTGGTGACAAAAGGACTCTTGGGATCATTGGGAATGGTGTTTTTGTTACAGGTGATTCCCACCTCGTCCAGGTTGTGCTCTACCTCTTTTCCGGTCTTGTCCTGCTTAATCAGGCTGACCAGCATCAAATGGTTATCGGTGCCGCCGGAAACAATGTCAATACCCCGGTTCATCAGCGCCTGTGCCAAAGCAGCAGCGTTCTTTTTCACCTGGGTCTGGTAGGCTTTAAACTCCGGTGAGAGCGCCTCCTTCAGGCAGACTGCCTTAGCGGCAATCACATGCATCAGCGGACCACCCTGATTGCCGGGGAATACCGCCTTATTGATTGCGGCGCCGTATTTCTCCTTACAAAGAATCATGCCGCCTCTGGGGCCCCGCAGCGTTTTATGGGTGGTGGTAGTAACAAAATCCGCATAGGGAACCGGGTTGGGATGCAGTCCCGCCGCAACCAATCCGGCAATATGTGCCATATCCACCATCAGGTATGCCCCGACCTCATCCGCAATCTCACGGAACTTGGCAAAGTCAATCTCACGGGCATAGGCGCTGGCGCCGGCCAGAATCAGCTTCGGCTTATGTTCGATTGCTATGTTACGCAATGCATCATAATCAATCCGGTGGGTAACGTCATCCACGCCATAGGGAACCACGTTAAAATACTTTCCGGAGATATTGACGGGAGAACCATGGCTCAAGTGACCGCCATGTGCCAGATTCATACCTAAGAAAGTGTCGCCGGGTTCCATGGTGGCAAAGAACACCGCCAGATTGGCTGATGCTCCGGAATGCGGCTGTACATTGGCAAACTCTGCACCAAACAGCTCCTTTGCCCGCTCTCTTGCCAAATCCTCTACGATATCCACATACTCACAGCCGCCATAGTAACGCTTGCCGGGATAGCCTTCTGCATATTTATTCGTCAGGGGCGTTCCCATTGCCTCCATGACCGCAGGGCTTACAAAGTTCTCTGAGGCAATCAACTCGATTTTATTGCGCTGACGGTTAATTTCTAAATCAATCGCCTTGGCAACCTCCGGGTCTGTCTTTCTCACTTGCTCCAACTCAAACATGATATTCCTCCAAGCTTTTCGTATTGTTTGTGCCAGCTCCGACAAAATTCATCATTTTACCGAGCTTGGCTCTTGAATATTTTCCTATTCTATATTATAATCTTATTATCGACAATTTGCAAGGGGGAATTTTCATGCGAGAGAGTCTTGCTTCAAAAAAACAGCGGGTTTTAGATATGATTGCGGTTTTTGACCAAGTCTATTCCGATGCAGACTGTACCTTAGAATACCAAAATGCACTGCAGCTTTTGATTTCCACCCAGCTGGCCGCTCAGTGTACCGATGCCAGGGTCAATATCGTAACCAAGGATTTATACCAAAAATACCCGGATGTCTATGCCTTTGCCAACGCCGATGAGCCGGAGCTGCAAAACGACATCCGCTCCACCGGTTTTTTCCGGAATAAGGCCAAGAACATCATTGGCTGCTGTCGAATGCTGATTGAAAAATATGACGGTCAGGTTCCCGGCACTATGGAGGACCTATTAAAGCTGCCCGGCGTCGGCCGCAAAACCGCCAATCTGGTACTGGGTGACTTTTTCGGGATTCCCGGCATCGTAGTGGATACACACGCCACCCGGCTCTCCAACCGAATGGGGTTCACCTCAAACCAAGATCCTTACAAAATCGAACTAGATTTACAGAAAATTGTACCCCAATCCCACTGGGCCGGTTTCTGTCACCAGCTGGTATATCACGGACGCGCCTATTGCACAGCTCGCTCCCCCAAATGTGATACCTGTCCGGTGTCCCACCTCTGTCCCCGCAAGGGCGTATGACTTTCCATTAAGATACGCCTTTATTTTTTCTTACTCCGAAGTCTTTCCCGGCTGCCATCGGGGCGAATCACCTCAATTTGATCCAGCCGCTTCTTCAAATTCCCCCGAAAAGCGGCAACATACTCCGCCCGCAGCCGCTGCTGCTCCGCCTTTTCCTGCGGTGTCAGCCCGGTCTGCCGGGCCTTTTTTGCCAGCTGGTTAATCCGTGCAATCTTTGTACTTTCCATAAGAAAAACCTCCTTAGAATAAAAAGCCGCCGCTTTCACGGTGACTTTTCTTCTAGTTTCCGCATTCGATACTGATTTCGTTAAACACCTTCAAATAATCATCAATACCCTTTTCGTCTCTTTCGCCACCTTTTACATCCATCACAATCCGGCCCTCGTGCATCATGACCGTACGGGTACCATACTCCACGGCATAACGGAGATTATGGGTAATCATCAGCGTGGTAATTTTCTTCTCTGTCACAATTTTTTCGGTCAGCTCCATCACCGTATCCCCGGATTTGGGATCCAGTGCTGCCGTATGCTCATCCAACAACAAAAGCTCCGGCCGCACCATCGTAGCCATAATCAGCGCCAGTGCCTGACGCTGACCGCCGGAAAGCGCACCGGCCTTGGTTCCCATCCGATTTTCCAGTCCCATCCCCAAAAGCTCCAGCTGAGACTGATAAAACTCCTTACGCTTTCGGTTCAGCCCCAAAGAAAGGCCGAAGGACTTTCCCTTATTGTCCGCAACGGACAAATTCTCCCAAATGGTCATGGACGGGCAGGTCCCCATGGCCGGATTCTGAAACACTCTGCCGATGGTTTTTGCACGGCGGAAATTGGGAACTCCGGTTAAGTCTCTGCTATCTAAAAGGATTCGACCGCTGTCTGGTTTCATATCCCCCGCAATCAGGTTTAAAAGGGTGGTCTTACCGGAGCCGTTAGAACCAATCACAGTTACAAACTCCTGCTCCTCAATGAACAGGTCAAAGTCCGAAAACAATATTTTTTCATCCACCGTTCCCGGGTGGAAGGTCTTATTGATTTTTTCAGCCTGCAGCACGGCCGTTCACCTCGCCTTTCTTTTCCCGCTCCAAAACAAAGTGGTTGATACACAGCGTCACAACAAACAACACCGTAATGACCAGGTTGGTGTCCATGGCCTGAAGGCCGGATGCCAGCGCCAGGTAAGTACAGGCCTTGTAGATCGTCATACCCAAAATGACCCCGGTGGTAACACGCACAAAACGAAGCTTCCGAAATACGGTTGCGCCGATAATGACCGCCGCCAGACCCATCACCACAGTACCGGTTCCCCCTGCCACTGAGAACTGACGGGTGTACTGGGCGTTGACTGCACCGGCCAGCGCAACAAGACCGTTTGACAGAGAAAGTCCTAAAATTTTTACATTGCCCGCATTTTTGGAAAGTGTAGTGACAAGCCCCTCGTTATCCCCCACACTGCGGAGCAAAAACCCGGACTTGGTACGCAGATACCAGTCCATCAGAAGCTTCGCCGCCAATGCAATGACCGCAACTACAATCAATTTCGACACACTCGCCGGCAAGAACGTCGCCGGAAAGGTGAAAATCGTGGGGCTGGACATATCCAGAAAGACGTTAGAGGCACCTACAATCCGATAGTTGACGGAATACAGCGCTGTCATAGTCAAAATACCGCAAAGGAGGTTTTTAATCTTCAGATGCACGTTAAAGACACCGGTCAAAGCTCCGGCGACGCAGCCCGCCAACATCGCAGCAAGCAAACAGAGCCACGGATTCAAGCCAAGGGCAATCAATGACACACAGACCGCTGTTCCCAGCGGAAAGGTGCCGTCTACCGACAGATCCGGAAAATCTAAAATGGTATAGCTGATATAAACACCCAGCGCCATAATTCCGTAAATCAGACCCTGTTCTAAAATACTGATGATTGCATCGGTCATGGTAATTCCTCCCGGTCACATGGAAAAATGCAGATTCCCGGAAGAATCCGCATTTTGTCTCATTTTACACAGATCAAACTATCTGCTGCTTTCCTTTAACTCCGCAGCACTCAGCACAGACTCGGGAATGGTGATTCCCAGCGCCTCTGCTGCCGCGGGGTTTATGGTTATTTTACTTTCGGTAATCGTTTCATAGGGCATTGTCCCTATATCCTCACCGGACAGCACCCGTGCCGCCATCGCACCGGACTGCCGGCCCAGCTCTATATAATCAATACCGGCAGAGGCAATACAGCCGTTACCCACCTGTTCTTCCTCAGAGCCAAAGACCGGAATCTTTTTCCCATTGGCCTTTTCCAGCTCTACCGGAAGGTTATTGACCACAGTATTATCGGTCATGTTGGAGATGCAGTCCGCCTGTCCCACCAAAATATCCATTGCCTGGGGCAGTTCGGCCGCATTGGAAATTCCCTTCTCTACGATTTCAAAGCCATACTGACCTGCCAGAGACTTATAAAGTGCTAAGGTGCTGACCGAGTTTGCCTCACTGGTGGTATAGGCGATGCCGATGGTTTTCGCCTCCGGCAAAATCTCCCGAATCAGCTGAAGCTGACGCTCTACCGGAAGCGCAT
Source organism: uncultured Eubacteriales bacterium (assembly GCA_958346135.1). Classification (GTDB taxonomy): domain Bacteria; phylum Bacillota; class Clostridia; order Monoglobales; family Monoglobaceae; genus Ructibacterium. The sequence goes on from CATVQN010000009.1 coordinate 11,486, forward strand.
CGGAAACGCCGGAAATACCGGGTTTCGCTTCGGTGGTGCTGACGGCGAGATTGGCCTGTACCGGATCCGAAACCGCATTAAAGATGACCGGGATCTTTTTCTCATAACAAGCGTTGTACAGCGCCATAGCCGACGGCGTTGCAATTCCGCAAACCAGATCCGCCTTGTCACTGACAAAGCTCTGGGCGATCTGGACATTGGTAGCGTCATTGCCCTGTGCGGACTTCATGGTAATCTCCAAATTTTTTCCCTCTTCATAGCCGGCCTCTTTTAAGCCCTCGATGAAACCGTCCCGGCAGTTGTCCAGGGACGGATGATCCGCATACTGCACCACTCCGATTTTATAGACCTTTTCACTTTCGCCCTCAGCGGTGGATGCGCTCTGATTTCCCCCGGACTGACAGCCGGCCAATGCGCCGATGCTCAGCAGTACCGCCATACCTACGCTAAAAAACTTCTTCATTTTCATTTTGTTCTACCTCTCTTCTTTCAATTTTTGAGAGACTGTATATCGCCTTCCACACACTGCGGCACCGTCCGCCACTTCTTCACAGAAACAAAAAAAGCCCCGACTAAAGTCGCAAAGGCAGAAGATTCAGCACGATATTTTATTTCGGACTTCTCCGCTCATCTCTGCTTAAACTCTGCTCTACTCATCTCTCTGCTTAGATTTTAACACGTTTTTTTCTCCTTGTCAAGGATTATTTCACAAATTTTCCGCCGGATTCCCGGAATTTTCTGAGGGAGAAAACACGAGTTTTGTCTATGATTGCCGTTTACATTTTCAAAGAACTGTGGTATACTAGGACGG
>CATVQN010000010.1 GCA_958346135.1 uncultured Eubacteriales bacterium
TATGAAGCGAATCCGTACAAGGTCATATGTAATGAAAATATGTATGAACTTGCAGAAAGTATTCAAAACAGCGGATTGTTGGAACCGATCACGGTACGGCCGAGAAGTTCCGATACCTATGAGATCATATCCGGCCACCGGCGTGTTAAAGCGTGTGAATTGGCGGGGATGGACACTGTTCCGGCAAAAGTTATCAACTTGGACGACGATGCGGCGGCCATATATCTGGTAGACAGCAATCTGCAAAGGGAGAGCCTCCTGCCCAGCGAGAAAGCCTTTGCATATAAGTTAAAACTGGATGCAATGAAACATCAGGGTTTGCGGGCGGATTTAACTTCCGACCAACTTGGTCGGAAGTCGGGAATGGAGTCAAGAGAAATACTGGCGAATCAGGTTGGCGAAAGTAAAGTACAAATATCGCGGTACATTCGCTTGACATATCTGATCTATCAGCTTTTGGATAAGGTGGACAGCAAGATACTACCCATGAATGCGGCAGTAGAGCTGTCGTATCTGGGGATCAAGGCCCAGGCGGATGTGGCGGAGATCATGGAAAGCGATGAAATGGCGCCCTCGGTGAAACAAGCGGCGGAGATCCGCACTAATTCCGATCATGGCAAGATTAGCGCCGAGGAGATCGCAGCAATCCTGCGGAGACGGGAGCCGGATAAGATCAACATTACCTTAAAGGAAAAGAGGATTCGACAATACTTTCCCAGAGAATACTCCAAGGATCAGATTGAGCACATCATCATCGGCCTTATCAAAAACTGGTATAAACAACACCGAAAAGACTAAGGAGGGAAATATGCGCAGGATATATTACTACCAAGACCAAGGGCTGTGTCCGGTGGCGGAATTTTTTGGCCGTGCTGGGGAAAAGGCCCGGGAAAAGCTGAACTTTCAGCTTAAATATATGCGGGATCCCCGCAACAGCTTCGCAGTCTCGTACATCCGGCATTTTTCGGAGGCTCGCTACAGTCGGCTTTACGAGTGCCGGATGAAGGTGTCGGGACTGATGCTGCGGGTGATCTTCTATGAACACAACAACGAGATTGTCCTGCTTCATGCTTTCTTGAAGCGAGACAAAAAGGACACGCACAAGGGGCAGGAGTCCGCTCTTAAAATATTAAATCGGATCGTACGCCCGGACGGAAGTATTCCGGGCGAATACAAAAAAGAATATGGGGTGGAAATCGCATGATAAACATAGTAACATGGCTGGGAAAGGGCAGCGGCAGAGATGATCTGCCGGCAGCCTGCGCCGAAAACGGGATCAGAATCCTGGCCGATGGATTTGAAACGGCGGACGAATTTCTGAACGCCTTCGAGAACATGGAGGACAATGTGGACGCGCTGGTGATCAGCGACAGCGTCCTTGCGGAAACGAACAAGCGCAGCTTTTTCAGAAGGGTACGGAACATTGAGCCGAATCTGCGGATCATCATTGCCTTTCCGGGTTATCGGAACCAATACATCGAAGAACAAATCGCAGAATACAAAGAAGTGTATGAGGTATCCGACATTATCTATGAAGGGCGGCATTTAGATCCCGGCTGTTTTGTGGAGGTGATCCGTAGCGGCTATGTCACAGACTATACTTTGAATGTACGCAATGAACCGGAGGACACGCCTACGCTGAATTTAAGACCAAACCGATGTATCACTGTTGGCGTCCTTGGTTTGACCCGGGGTGCGGGCGCCACCACGGCGACCGTCAAGGCGGCGGAATATCTGGCGAAACTGGAACCCAAGGGGATCCGAGCGGTGGACTTGACCGGCACCGGAGATCTGCGCTTCGCAAAGAGCCGGGCGGTGACATATATCGTTACCCCGGACGTCCGTTTCGACCGCCTGAAAAATTGCAGCAAGGGGATTGTGATAGACTTTGGCGCTCCCATGGAGCTGACCCCCAAAGGACGGCTTTGCTTTACGGAGAAATACTGGGATGAAGAGACCGTAGGGCTGTTCCGAGACTGTGACCTGAAACTGATCCTGGGCTTTGCCGAAAGCTGGCAGGCCGGCAAGATGAAATACTTCTTGCGGGACAAGCAGTGGAAACGCAGGCTCGATGATACATATATCTTTCTTCTGGACACAGATCCGGACAGCTTTGTAACAAACACCACCAAACAGGCCGTCTACAGCCGAGACAGCGGAGAGATCCAACTCCGGCTTGCAAGTCTTATGGCCGGGAAGGGCGGTGATGCCATGTAAATGCAGATTTCCAAAACAAGAGAAAAAACAAAGGAGGATTGATACCCATGCACAAACAAAGAAAAGGCGCAGCGTTGGCAATAGCGGCCCTCTGCTGCCTGTGCAGTGTAGTTTTAGCCGAGGGCGAGATAGAAATTACCCCGTTGGAAGTAGTCAAGGGAAAGACGGGAGAATTGCAGACCGTTTCAAAGGTATATGTACTGTCGAAGAACGACGAGCCGAGTGTAATTCCTACAGAGGGATTTACAGAGGACGGGATTGAATACGGATTTGTAGAACTTCAGCACGAGGATAATTCAGTAGAAGAAAGCAAGCCCCATACCGAGGTGGTCAGTATCCATACGTCAAGCGGCGATACCGAAACGGTCATGGCGAAATTCAAATCAGAGATCCAGGCGGACACAGGGGACGGATTTAACGGGACGCTGAGCATTGAGCCGGATACTTTGAAAATTGAGGCTGCGGGCTACGGCACCGAAAGCTATACCGTATCCGAGACCCGGAGCTATCCCAATCTGAGCGCGGCGGACACCTCGCAGGTTCCAAAGACCATCAACAAGGACGGATCGGTGCTGAACCTGACCAACATCGAATGGAAAATGTCAGACAGCGAGGACATAGACGGCCAGGATGTGGCGGTGAAGTACACGGCCTCGGCCACATATTCCGGGAAGGCCAGCCGGCAATATGCCACAGGCTACACGGCAACGGCGGAGTACAAGGGTACTCTGAAACGGGTGACCGATGATACCGTGGTCTACACGGCGGTATTCCAGGAAACGGGAAAGGCGGAACCGACGTCTGCGCCCGAAACCACAGAAACGCCGGAGGGAGAGCCGGAGCAGGAACAGGAACCCGCCCCGGGGGAAAACCCTGCGGAGAACTATTTGCTCACATATTGGTGGGTGTTTGCCATAGGCGCAGCGGCGCTGTTAGGCGGCGGTGGCTATGGCGCATACAGAATTATACGTAAGAGAAAGAAGGGATATTGATGAAAAAGATGGATATTGCAATTTTAGGCGGTGCGCTGATTATGAACATTGCAGGCATTTTTGGCGCATATATGATCAGACAAAAGAGAAAGAAGGGACAATGATGAAAAAGATAAGTGTGGCGCTGTTAAGCGGAGCGCTGCTGCTGAATACCATAGGCGTCTTTGGCGCGGAATATACCGTGTCCGGACCATCGGCAGGGATCTTTGGAAATCCCACATCCATGCAGACAGTGGTGACAGCCGATGCCATAAACCGGGCGGCTATTGACAAGAGTAAGAACAGCGCTCTGATACCACCGACATTCGGAAGTCCGACCAGCAATTTAAGGAATACAGGCGAACCGCTGACCCCCAATCTGGCGTCTCCATATATGGAAAAGGCGGACAGCGGCGTGACCGTCAGCAGTACCCAGCCCGGTGATGTGCCGCAGCTGCCTTCCGGTTCCGGTACAGTTACACAGCAGGGATCGGAGGTATATATCCCCGGTAATCTGACTTATTCGGATGACCTCTATTACCAGGAGGAAGGTTTTACCGAGGTAACCGATAGCTTGTATTATTCCGGCGGGTATCTGGCCACGCTGAAAATCCCCGACATAGGGGTCAGCGTGAGAGTATATGAAGGAACTACCAATTCCGCCCTGGCGAAAGGCGCCGGCCATTTTGTGGACACGTCCATCTGGAACGGGAATGTCTGTATTGCGGCCCACAACCGAGGCACAAACGCATACTTTGGGAAAATCCATACGCTGGAATACGGAGATGAGATCACTCTGACCACCCAAAAAGGAACCCGAACCTATCGGGTATTCAATGTGGAGAAGATCTCGGTCAACGACACCTCAAACCTGCAAAGCACAGGCGACAACATAATCACGCTGATTACCTGCGTTGCCAATCAAGCGGATTACTACCGCTGGTGTGTGCAGGGCGAAGCGATCAACTGACCGCATCTGTTGACGGAAACAAGAACATTTGACGGCTGGAAAGAGATGTAGTAGAATATATGCAAAATCACAGGAAAGGAGACCCCAAAATGAATAGCAAGCGATCCTTTATACTTGGCGTAGTCTGCGGCGCAGTATTGTTTGGCGGCATAGCCGGCATAGCGGCCTCTGACATTCCGGCACGGCTGACCTCTCAAATTTTCTACTTGAAAGACAAACGGGTCGAATTGGAGGCGTACAGTATCTACGACCACAACTACGTAAAACTGCGGGATGTGGCGGCATTGGTGAATTTCAGTGTGGAATATAACGAGGCACAGGACAGCGTAACCATTGACGCTGACAAGCCGTATGTTCCCGAATCTGCGCCGCCTGCTTCCGGCGATACCCAAGCGACCGATGAGATGAACCGGGTCTATGATCGGTATTACACAAGCGAGACCTCTTATGCCTGGACAAACGGCAATAGTTTTCCGCTGAATACCATTACCGATACGGATATATCACTCAAAGACAAGTTCGCTCAAAACTACTCGGCCATTAAGGCGGCCATAGAAAAATACATCCCGGAGAATATCACAGACGGACAGGAAATACTGCGACGGGCTTTGGTCTGCGTCAGCCAGCACCTGGTCTACAACAACGGACTGGTCATCCACAATGCGGACGGCAAGGAGATCGGGGTCAAGGATGGCTACGCAGTGGATTTCATCGACGCATTACTCACCGAAAAACCCTATCCTACTACCTGCGGTGGGTATGCGGCGGCGCTGAGCTTTGTCTGCGCCTTTACGGATCTGCCCTGTGTGACCGTTCATGGCAGCACGCCTCAAGGTAATCACGCATGGAACGCCGTCTATCTCAACGGTGAATGGCGGCAGATAAATAACCCGTCGAATATGCAGCTTACCCTGGACGACCGGCTGCTGATCGGCAGTATCGGATATTATGACGGCAAATACCAAGCATTGGCCGATTTGCCTCCTGAAGTGACGGCAAACATCCCATCCTACGACAAAGAAGAGGATGACGACAGGATCACCGTCATATTCTCATATGAACCGAATAGCGCCGGAAGATTGCTATGGAGCAGTGCCATGACAGATACATATTCGGATCTTTACCCCGCATATACGGCTGCTGCGGAGCGAAGTCTTGTTCCCGGAACCAACAAATGACAATTCAATAACGGGAGCTTGACGAAGGCTGTCTTTGTAAAACAAAGGCGGCCTTTTTTAGTCCCCGAAACAAAGAAAGCGAGGAAATTAAATGCAGAAAAGATTATGGCAGCCTCGGCGGATCACGGCGATGCTGCTGGTATGTATTTCACTGATGTCCCTAATGGGAAATCTGGTGTACGCAATCGGAGACGACAATTCTATCGAAAAATCCGGATCCACGACCGTGACCATTACGGCAGATCGGCAGATTTATCCCGGCCTGGTGGATACCGACGGGAGCAATTTCAGAGCCAGTAATATGTGGTATGAAACGGATAAGGGATTAACAGGGAAAGCGTTTTGCATGAATTGGGATAAGCACTTCAGCGGGACGCAGACGCTGAATATTACCGGCGTAAACAACGATCCCCCGGAACTGGCGGGCATGGTGGCCAACGGCTATGCCAACCTGTCCACCGAGGACTTTGTTCGAGCCAAGGTAGGAGACTATCCGGGACTTGCGGGACTGACCGAGGACGAATTTAAGGCGGCTTCTCAAATTGCGGTCTGGATCGTACAGGGGAATATCGGGATTGAAGGGGCGGATCGGGAGGAATGGCAGCACGGCTCCGGCAGAAACATCGCCAGCCAGCCGGATGAGCCCACCTACTGGGCCATCATTGGGATTCTTAAAGACGCCATGTATTGGACTCGTGTACCCCAAACACATCTGGAGATCCGGACTGAGCCTGACAGCAACAGCGAAAGCGATCTATATATTACAGGCGAGAAAAAAGGCTCAGACGCCGGGGGTTTACAATGGTTTGTAGACCACAACAGCAACGGCATCAAAAAAGAAAGCATATCCGGGCAAGAATATTACACAAGGGAATTTACGGTCTCGTCCGCCACTTCCACATTTCCGATGGATTACTATTTCGAGCTTTAGACATACGGGGATCATGTGCCGGAGGGGACGAATCTGGCGGATATGAGCAACAATAAATTGGATAGCCATGATCAGGACGGAACTACGCTGTTTCGGTTATTGGGCGAGCACAGAGATACAGCCTTGAATGGCAACGGCGAAGAATGGCACGCCAGCTTTAAGCTGTGCATTCCTGTTTCGGCAGGAATGGCGGATACCGGCGAAATTGAGATCGGGGCCAACACCAATGTCCGGCAATACAACATCTACTGGGCGGAAAATCCGGACTCTGCACAGCAGAGCTTTCTCTTTGCCGATCCGGGCGAAATTGGACTCTATACAGGCAGGAAGTTTTCCTGGAACGTCTCAGGCGAGACTCTGCAAAGTGCGGCGATCCGGGTGAAAAAGGTGGACGGTGTAGGAAACGGCTTGCCGGGCGCTGAGTTCCAACTCAAAGACTCCGGCGGCAGCGTGGTTGACACCGAGACCACAAACAGCAACGGAGAGGCGCTTTTCGACAGCAATATAGGGGTAGGCCAGCGGTACACGGTAGTGGAGACCAAAGCCCCGGAGGGCTATTCGGTGGATTCATCCCCCAGAACGGTCACAGCAGAAGCTAACAACCAAAACAACACGGTAGAAATCCGGGTCACCGATGAAAACGAGGGCGTATTCGTGATTAAGAAGACGGATGTGCAGAACGGCGCCCTTCTTCCCGGTGTGGAGTTTCTCATTGAATCCACTCGGAGTACCTTCAAGACGACCGTAATGACTCGGGCGGACGGCAAGGCGGTACTGACGCAAAAAGAACTGCCCGCCGGGGAATATACAATTACCGAAACCAAAGCGCCAAGAGGCTACGAACTGAGTCGTGAGACCCGGACGGTGACCTGGAACGGCAGCGGGAATCTGACGGTGACGTTTTCGAATAAGCGGCAGTTAGGATTGACCATCATGAAACGGGATGCGGACACCAACAATCTGCTGGAGGATGCGGTGTTTAATATTTATCGGGACGGACAGCTTGTGACTGCCGTTGTTACCAATGATTACGGCGTGGCTCATGTGGATGGCCTAAGTGAAGGGTATTATGAGATCGAGGAGGTTGCGGCCCCGGATGGATATATCCTGGATGGAACTCGCCACGGGATATATATTGATTCGTATAACCCGGCCACAGATGACGACCCGATGCTGATCGTTACCAACACCAAGCTCCCCTCTCTCCGCGTCCGCAAATTGGACGCCGAAACCATGAAGCCGTTGGAAAACGCAGTATTTGAGATCCGCAAAGATACTGAGTTATTGGGTAAATATACCACCGACAGCTATGGCGAAATCGAACTCACCGACATCCAGCCGGGAGTGTACGAAGCGAAAGAGGTCAAAGCTCCTGACGGATACGTCACGGACGGCACGCCTCAAAGTATCAAGATCGAGGCGGGAGAGTCCGGGGAACTGATTTTCCTCAATTCCGCTAAGCCGGGATTCAGAATTATCAAAATCGCCGAGGACAGCGGGAAACGTCTGGAGGGCGCGGTCTTTACCGTTTCTAAGGTGGACGGCAGCTATACGCAGGAATTTATCAGCGATGGCAACGGTGAGATCGACCTGACTGATCTGGAACCGGGAGTCTACACCATACAGGAAACGACTGCCCCGGACGGGTATGTGGTGACGGATGCAGTGCGGACCTTTGAAATTATTGAAGGCCAAAACGCAGCGTTTGTATTTACCAATAAGGAGAAGCCTGACCTCACCATCGTGAAGCAGGACAATAAAGGCAACCGCTTAGCCGGCGCTGTGGTACGGATCACCAAGATGGACGATCCGTCTATTCAGTACGAAGCTACTACGGACGATCAGGGTCGAATCTTCCTATCGGATATTCCCGAAGGCGTTTATACGGTCAAAGAGGTAATCGCTCCTACCGGATATTTGCTCAACGAGGAGGAATTTACCGTGGCGCTAAAAGCCGGAATGAACGGCTACCTCACCATCCCGGACAAGCAAAAGCCAAGCCTGACAATCAAAAAATATGACAGCTTGACCGGGGAGAGCATGGCAGGAGTCACCTTTGAGGTATATAAAGACACGACCCTGATCGGTACATATACCACCGACGAAAACGGTGTAATAGAGATTGAAGGTTTAGAACCGGGGATATATTCGGTGCAGGAAATCGAAGCGCCCGGCGGATATGTCCGCAGCGAACAGGAGTATCATGTGGAGCTGTTCCCGGGCAAGCAGTCCGAGATTGTGGTGGTCAATGCGGAAAAACCCAGTTTAAAGATCGTCAAGACGGACGCCATTACTGGCGAGCCTATGTCAGACGTAGGGTTTGTCGTAAGAAAAGCAGAAGGCGAGACCGAGAATACCGTTGTTACCGATGAAAACGGCGAAGCGGTGCTTGAACACTTAGAGCCGGGGATTTATGAGGTGACCGAGGCAAGCGTGCCGGACGGATACCTGCTGGATCCTAACAGTAAGCTGGTGACGCTGGCGCCCAACAGAACAAGCGTAGTACGGTTCAAGAATTATCCTAAACCCAACCTGCTTGTGAAAAAGATCGACCGAATTACCGGGGACGTGTTAAAAGGCGCAAAATTTCATATCACTTATGCCAGCAATAATACCTCAACGGGCGAAATCAACGATTTAGGCGAATACACCACCGACGAAACCGGCGCAGTGCGGCTGTACGACTTAAAGGACGGATGGTATAAGGTGACAGAAGTCCAGGCACCCGATGGTTACAAGATCGACAATGAGAATCAGGAGATCTACATCAGGGCCGGCGAAAACAAGGAGCTGACCTTTGAGGACACACCTTTGTCGGCCTTAGTGATTAAAAGGTGGACGCCAACACCGGGGCGGTGCTGAAAGGGACCAAATTCAGGCTTCGGTATTTATCCGGGGTCAGCGGCACCGGCGGCACAGTGATCGGCGAGTACACAACCTCGGCCAACGGAACCGTTGTCATTACTCGCCTGAAGGCAGGAACCTACATTGTTGAGGAAATCCAGGCGCCAAAGGGATATGCAATCTCTGAATCCGAGAAGACGGTCTACATCACCGGCGAGGATCAGGATGTGATTACGGTGGAGTTTGCCGATAAGCCGGAGGGCGACTTAATTGTCCAAAAGCTGGACAGCGAGACCAAGCAACCTTTGCCCGGCGCACAGTTTGAGATTAAAAAATCCAATGGCGAATACCTCCCCAACCAGGGCGGAGTGGTGAGCTCTAATGGTATTTATGTGACAGATGAAAGCGGCCAGATCCACATTACTGGAATCGAGCCGGGTACCACGGTGGTTGTCACCGAGACAAAAGCGCCCGATGGCTATGTGTTAGAAACCGAATCTCAGACGGTACAGATCAATGCGGGGGACAGCCAAACTTTGACCTTTTACAACAAGCCGGACAGCGGTTTGCTGATTAAAAAGGTGGACAAGCGCACCGGCGAACCCCTCTATGGGGCGGTGTTCAAGGTGACGGCGGACGACGGCAGCGTGGTGGGCAATGCCAACGGCAGATACACCACCGACCGCGACGGCGTGATCCATATTTACGACCTGCCCACCGCCACATACATCGTCACCGAGGTGGAAGCCCCGGATGGGTACAAGCTGGACAGCACACCCCAAACCATCAAGCTGGTATCGGGCGAGACCCATGAGCTGACCTTCTACGATGAGGCCATCGGCGGGATCCGGCTCACCAAGTTGGATGAGGAAACGAGGCAGCCGATCTCCGGCGTGGAATTTGAGGTGGAGTACATGAACGGGAAGCGTGTGGGAACATTCCGCACCAATGCCAACGGCGTGATCGTACTCAATGGCTTAGAGAATGGCTGGTACACCGTGGTGGAGACCAAAGCTGCCAAAGGGTATCAGTTAGACAGCGAACCCCATAATGTGGAGGTGAAGGACGGAGAAATAACCCCCATCACCATTACCAACCGAAAAGAGTCTGCTTTCCGAATCCACAAGGTGGATTCGGTGACGGGCAAAGGCATTTATGGCGTAACATTCCTGATCTCCGACCATTACGGGAATCCCGTCGCACAGTACACCTCCGATCAAAACGGGTACGTGTACATGGACAATCACAGCCTTGCCGACGGGAAGTATTTCATTCGTGAAATATCTGTCCCGGACGGGTATATCATGGACACCGAGGTCAAAACCTTTTACGTGGAATACGGCGCCACCAGCACAATCACATGGTACAACACGCCGACCCGGGCGCAGATCCAAGTGGTGAAGAAGTCGGCGGACGACAACCAGATGAATGGACTGGCGGCGGGCTCTCTGCTGGAAGGCGCCATCTTTGAGGTGTACGACCGGGGCGGAAACGTGGTAGACACCATTCAGACGGACAAGAACGGCCGGGCCAGCTCTAAGCTGCTGCCGTTGGGTCTATATACTGTCCGTGAAACCACTGCCCCGCCATTCTATTCCATTAACGAGACGGTGATGACGGCCAACCTTGAATTTGCCGGGCAGATCGTCAGCTTTGAGGTGCAGGACAAGTCGGTGTCAACCGGCGTAAGCATCATCAAGAAAGGATATAACGAGGTAATGCCGAACAATCCGGTGGTCTACTCCTTCAGCAGTATCGCCAACACCTCCAGCGTGCCGCTGAGCAGCTTCTATTGGAGAGACACCCTGCCCTCAGCGATCCGGTGTGAGAAGCTGATAACAGGAACGTACAATCAACAGCTGTCGTACAAGATTGTGTACCGTACCAACCTCTCCGGGGAGGAATATCGGACCATCAATGATAACCTGTCTACCAGTCACAACTACGCACTGGATATTTCCAATGCGGCTTTGGGGTTAACTTCCGATGAGTACCTGACCGAGATCATGTTTGTGTTTGGCAGCGTGAAAGCAGGCTTTGCCCAGGTGGAAGCGCCGTATCTGTATGCCAGAGCCGTTGCGGGCCTGCCCAACGACGCCAGCTTTGTCAATCAGGCGGATGTGGGCGGCGTATATGACGGCCAGTGGATCACCAGCGTATCACGGTGGGTGACAAAGGTATACAACTACACCCACATCGAGATGCCGAGAACCGGCTATTAAAAAAAGTGGGGCTGTCATTCGTATATGGCAGCCCCAAAAAAATACTCAGATTTAGGAGGAATGACATTGAAAGAGAAAGTGAAGCGGCTGCTCCGAAAGGTCTTGCCGGTCTTTGCGTACATTTTGATCCTCACCATGCCGCAGGTTTTTGCCGTGGAGGATATGTGGACGGTGGCGAATCGGATCATTGTGGACGTGTATAACAAGATCGCGGGGATCAGCACCGTGCTGGCCGGGCTGATGACGGCTGTCTGCGTCATAGGCTTGAAGCTGTCCAGTTCGCAGCAGAAATCGGATCAGGCGTATGACTGGCTAAAGCGGATCTGGATCGCGTGGGCGATTATCAACGGTATCGGCGCATTTTTGGCCTATGTCAGACCTGTCTCTTATACACATCTCCGAGCCCCGAGACGAATTACAAGATCTCGTATGC
>CATVQN010000011.1 GCA_958346135.1 uncultured Eubacteriales bacterium
AATTTTATAACCTAAAAATAAGAAAAGACATCCTTCGGGGTGTCTTTTTTGTATTCTCATTTGTATTTTACCAAAAAGGAGGCGGTTTTATGGCGGTACATACCTATAGCGCTGCAAAACATGGCAGTCATACCATTGGAGGAACACGGTTTACCGTCAAAGATTTTCAGTGCAAAAACGGCAACGACACCGTGCTTGTTGACACCAACCTTGCTGTGCTGCTCGCCGCCATAGAGCGGCATTTCGGTGCACAGGTTACCATCAATTCCGCCTATCGTGATGCGTCCTATAACGCATCGGTGGGCGGCGCATCCGGGTCTTATCATACCAAAGGACAAGCCGCAGACATTAACGTTTCCGGCTTTGGAATATATGAGATTGCAAGATATGCGGACTATAAGCTGGGCGGCAAGGGCGGCATCGGTTGTTATACCGGCTCCGGTTTTGTCCATGTGGACACCCGTGGCTATGCATCCTACTGGGAGAGTACGGCATGGCGTCAGAATCCTTATAGAGGCAATACCGCAGACGATCCGCCTATTGACCTTACGGTGGACAATGCGGAAGATATGCGGTACACGGATTTTCCTCGCTATACGCTGTCGGAAGCTGCTATCTCTGACATTGCCACCATGATCACAGGGGAGACGGGCGGAGAGGATGTGACCGCCTGTCGACAGGAGGCGTCACAGCTTGCCAATCTCAATGAGGTGGTGCGTGGACGTTCCAATACCGAGGCGAATCTTTTAAAAACCCTGCATGACGGTTGGTATGCAAGCACCAGCTGGAATCGAGGCGTTACGCAGACTGCGCTGTCAGCGGTACGGTTTGTATTGGTAGACGGAAAGCGTGTGCTGCCGAGATATGTGACGGAGCACGACACCTTTCCGGGTGACATCAAGGATGCGTTGGAGCGCAGTGCCTATGTGCAGCATCAGACCAAGATAAAAAACGTATACGGCGCAGAGTATGTGTTTTATTGTTTCTTTGGAACAAGCCAAAACCTTGATATTGCGGGGTATTTGCAAAAGAACTACAACAAATACAAGGATGATGTACCTTGGTCTGAGCAGACCTCTGAGGTAGGATTTGGGGATAAAGTCACCTATTTCACCAACACCAACGAGGTCATTCCCATTCATCCGACTCTGTTTCAAATGCCGGAAATGAGAATAGAGCAAAGCCTTGCAGTCTATGTGGGAAACCGAAATGTGACCGCATCTGTCGGTGAGATAACGATTTCAGGCTCATGGAAGGAGCTTGCGGTTATGGTGAAGTTTGAGTCTGCGGACAGCGATGCAAGGTTTACCTCTTTGTATACGCCGAAATTAGGTGATATTGTTCGGCTATATACACCGGACGAGGTTTTTCGCGGTGTCATTGTATCGCAGAATCAAAATGAGAGACACCACACAGCGTATACGGCGGCAGATATTGGTTGGTATCTGAATAAGAATAAAGACACTTATCAGTTTTCTGACATGGATGCGGCGGAGGCCATAAAAAAGATATGCGGAGATCTTGGTATACCCATTGTTTTTCTGGACGAGAAATATATGGCAGGTGTCAGAATCAGCGGTGTATACATTGAGCAGACCATCTCTGAAATATTATGGGACATTTTGGATAAGGCAGGAGGCACCTGGAATTTTGATTTTGTACCGAAGGGCATTCGTATCTACCGCATCGGACGCAACCGAGCTGTACCGAAGTTTCGGGTTTCTGAAAATACGATGCTCCACGATTCGGTAAAGTACCGGAGCTTTGAGGAAAAATCCGGAACTATTGAAAATATGAAAAATGCGGTAAAAGTAATTTCAGACACCAGTGTGCTGGCTAAAGCACGAAACGATGAATCCTATCAGTCATTCGGTCTTTTGCAGGAGATTGTCAAGATCGATCCGGACGAAGAAGATGCGGCAACAACAGCATCATCCAAGCTTTCGGAGCTGAATCTTACGGAATGGACATATAGCTTTGAGATGCAGGAGCAGTTAAACGAATACACAAGATCCGGTGATGTGCTTTATGTGGAAAATACACCGTATTTGGTAGATAACATAAAACGTACTATCAGTAATGGCAGAAGCAGAACCGTTTTGGATCTGATTCAGCTTAGTATGGAATAGGGGTGATAGCATGGCAGAAAGCATTGCGGTTAAAATGATGCTGGAAACCAAGGATTTTACGACAGGAATCAAGGCTGCAACAGAAGGAATCAAAGGTGTTGCAAGTGCTTCAAAGCCTGCGGCGGAAGGTCTTAAAAAAACAGGTAGAGGCGCAAGAGAAGCCGGAGAAGGCTTGCGAAAGTCAAAAAAAGATTCCCAACAGGCAGCATCCGGCTTGAAAGAGGTTGAAAAAAATGCTTTGGGTGCCGGAAATGCTATGTCAGGATTTAAGCGAAAACTTGCGGGGATTGTTTCTGTGGCGGCTTCCGCTGCCGGCGTCAAGGCCATCCTCAGTCTATCGGATGAAATGGCAGTTATCAACGCAAGAACCAATCTGATGAATGACGGCCTGCAGAGTACGGCTGAGCTGCAGAACAAAATATTTGAAAGCGCACAGCGATCCAGAGGCGAATACCAGAGTACGGCAGACGCAGTAGCCAAGATGGGAATTTTGGCAAAGGATGCGTTTAGCTCCAACGATGAAACCGTAGCATTTTTGGAACAGGTCAACAAACAGTTTGCCATTTCAGGGACCTCTGCGGAGGGAAGGTCAGCGGCCATGCTCCAGCTGACACAGGCAATGGGATCCGGAGTACTGCGCGGCGAGGAGTTAAATTCCGTGCTGGAACAGGCGCCCACCATTATCCAGACGATTGCAAAGTCGCTGGGCGTTTCCACGGGTGAGCTGAGAAACATGGCAGCTGAGGGTAAGATTACATCGAGCGTTGTAAAAGATGCATTGCTTTCTGCGGCTGAGGAAACCAATGCAAAGTTTGAGTCCATGCCGATGTCATTTTCCAATATCATGGCGAAGGCTAAAAATATAGCGGTTTATGGAAGCCGTGATGTTTTACAGTCCATCAACGATGTGGTGAACGGAAAGGACGGCGGCGATATTGAAGGCTCTGTCAATAAAATGACCACGCATTTTAATGATTTGTTTTCCGGCGTGGAAAGCGGTATACGACGCAGTGGACCTGCGGTAAGCCGTCTGCTCAAGGCGGCGGGCGGAAGCGTTACACAGTTTATGTCATCTGCAGTAAAGAGTATGAGCGCAGGGCTGAAGGACTTTACCAAGGGCGGTGTGGAGATTGTACTGGCCATTGGAAAAGGTATTGCCAGTGAAATGCCGAGTTTGATTCCATCTGTTGTAGGCGGTGTGATGGGCGCTGTGGAGGCTGTGATTGACTGCGCGCCGGATATGTTTGCATCTGGTGCAGCGCTTGTTGACGGGATTGTCAAAGGCATCGTAAATGGCACTGAAATACTTATTCAGAAGTCGGAAGATCTGATCGATAACATGTTTAATACTCTGAATAATACGGATGCACTTGAAAAAATGATGAATTCAGGCATTTCCATTGTAAACAGTATAAACAGCGGAATTGAGAATTTAGCTTATAAAATGACAGATGCTGGAATCAATCTTGCACAAAATTTAATTTCAGGGCTTTACCAACTCGACTGGTCAAAGGTGGGTAGTGACGTCGTATCGTATATTGCAAAAAATATATCACTTAAAAACATTTTGATGCATTTAAGTCCCGTATATGGTATTGCAAACGGAGTAAAAAATGCAATATTGGACAGTACGCAAGATAAAACCCCGGGTGCACAGAAGAGCATCTATCAGAACTACAGGGAAAAAAAGCTACAGAAAAAAACATTGAACATAGATGCTGAATTCAAGCCGGGACTCGCATCCGGCGGAAAGGTGACTTCATCCGGAAGTGTTATGGTTGGCGAAAAAGGACCTGAGATCTTAAACTTGCCAAGAGGCGCAAGCGTGACGCCGCTTGAAAAAGTAAGCAGAACCACAAATCAATTTAACATGGTTTTTCATGTGAATGCAGGAGACAAGAGTGCGAAACGTGTTGCGGCTGAAATTGCATCGGAATTAAAGCTGGTGCTTAGCAATATGTAGGAGGTTACTATGGATGGAGTTTACGAAATGGCAAAGCTGCTGAAAGAGCGGGATAACCCGGTGCAGTACAGTCCTGTTATCGGAACGGTGGAAGCGCTTCCGGAAATCAAGGTTCGGATCAATGATAAGGTGGTGCTTGGCCGGGAGAACCTCAAAAGTACGGTGGATCTCCTGGCGCAAAATGCGGACGGAGAATATATCTGGCAGGGGAAAACGGTGTATCTTCTGCCGTTTATGGAAAACAACAGAATTTATGAGTACTTGATGATTGGGGGTGATGCGCTGTGACGGTGCAGCCTTTTTTTGATTTTGAAGCCGGAGAGTTTGTCACCGGAAGAAACGGCACCGTGGAAATGGTGTGCGGCGTTATGGATTTGAAAAATCGGATTCAAAAGATTCTGCACACGCCGAAAGACCGGTTTTTGATTTACCGGGATTCCGGATACGGGAACCGTTTAGAGGAGCTCTTAATCGGAACGACACTGCCGAGAGAGTACATCGTCTCTGAGGTGGAGAGGCAGGTCAAGGATGCGGTACTTAAAAATCCGGATGTCTCGGCGGTGGATAGCTTTGATATCGTTCAGGACGGCGCAAGGCTCTCTATCTCCTTTCGGGTTATTTCGGATTACGGCAGTACGGAAATTTCGGAGGTGATTGACGTTGGACAAGACATTTAGCGGGATTTTAGAGAGAATGAAGGGTTATCTCCCTTCAAAATATGATAAGTCTGCGGGAAGCTATGTGCACGATGTGCTATCCGGACCCGCCATCGAGCTGGAGGCGGCATATAGCGAACTATGGCAAACGGCAGAAAAGGCCTTTGCCGCAACGGCAACAGGCAGCGATCTGGATGCTGTGCTTGCGCAATACGGATTTATCCGAAAATCCGCAACCTATGCAACCGGAGAGGTGACGGTCACCGGTGCAACCGATGCTACGATTACGGCGGGAAGTCTGGTGGCGGCCGGCAGGACGCTTTACGAGGTGCAGGAGACGGCGCCGCTCACCGACGGCACCGCTACGGTGAAAATCCGTGCACAGATGCCGGGGAGTTTAGGCAATGCGGTAGCCGGGGCGGTCAATTATTTCCCTGTGACGCTTTCTAAAATTACCGGCGTGACAAATGATGCGGCAATCACCGGAGGTACGGATGCAGAAAGTGACGAGGAATACCTTTCTCGGTATCAATATTTCTTAGAGCATCCTGTGACCACCGGGAACAAGTATGAATATGAGCAGTGGGCAAGAGAGGTGGACGGGGTCGGCCTTGCCAAGTGTTATCCGACCTGGAACGGCCCCGGAACCGTGAAGGTGGTCATTACCACATCGGAACTGGAGCCGCCAGGCACAGAGCTTGTCAATACCGTTTCTGCATACATAGATGAGCGAAGGCCTGTCGGCGCCAGCCTTACGGTAGCCGGAGCCGCCACGGTGGAAATCAGCGTCAGCGCCTCGGTAGCCGTGGATGCGGCGTATACCTTAGAGAGTATCAGGCTTCAGTATGCCAAGGAGCTTGACGCCTATTTAAAATCCGTTGGGTTTGAAGGCGGCCTGATACCGTACACCAAGATAGGGGCTATTTTACAGGAGATTCCCGGAGTGAAATACTACAGCAATTTGCTGATAAACGATGGGACAGAAAATATTACGGTAGACGACGGAGAGCTTGCGGTGCTGGGAGGTGTGACGCTTGCGTGAGATGAACCTTTCGGCGTATCAGCCCAGGTATTACAGAAAATCGGCTCTGATGCATGGACTGAACGCCGGACTGGAAGCGGAGCTTTTGCTGTTTGTTTCCGATGTGGATGCCTTGGCGGATGAGCTTCATATTTCTACGGCAGTCGATTATCTTGGCTTGTGGGAGAAATCGGTTGGACTTCCGGAAAATCCGTCGCTGACAACCGAGGAGCGACGGAGCCGTGTGCTTGCAAGACTTCGTCAGGTGGATACCACAACGCCGGAGCGAATCCGGGTGATTGTCAGGTCCTATGCCAGAGGAGATGTGGAGGTCATAGAGGATTTTGCGGCCTATACGGTGACGGTGAAGTTTACCAACCGCATCGGAAAACCCGACAACATGGCCGGCATTATCGATCAGCTTGAAAGAATCATGCCCGCACATTTGTATGTAACCTATGTTTATCCGTATCGATCCTGGGGAGATTTAAAAAGCACAGGAAAGACATGGGGTCAGCTCTATGACGCCGGTTACACCTGGCAGGATATTATGGAAAAGGAGGATTTGTCATGACAGAGACAGAAAACTATGGCTTTTCAAAGCCGGAGCTTAGCGATACCGCAAATATTGAGGTGCTGAATCAAGCTTTCGATCAAGTGGATGCGGCAATCAAAGCCGAGGCTGACGCAAGAGAGGCGGAAATTAAGGCACTTCCGATTAAGTCTCTTGCCGGTGAAACGGTATCCACTGAAAACGGTACAACCGTAACGGCCGGAGACGGTGCAACTATAGTAGGCGATATGACTGAAAGAACATACGATACAAGCGGTAATATTTCTTCCGGCAATATCGCAAGTGGACACGATTCCACTGTCGTTGGCGGAGATTGTAATACAGCAAAAGGCTATCTATCAGTTATAGTTGGAGGAGATAACAATATTGCCAGAAGAAAAGGTAATATTGTTATTGGAGGTACTGAAAACAATGCAGGTTTAACGGGCAATCCATCTCCAGATAGTGATAAGTATGCAGCAGTTTTTGGCGGCTGCAACAATACATCAATCGGCGCTTATTGTGCAATTTTAAGTGGTATTGATAATTCTGCCTCAGGTATGTGTACTACTGTCATCGGTGGAAAGAAAAATGTAGCTTCTGGTAATAACTCTGTAGTTATTGGCGGAGGAATTGATATGCTTGCGGATGGTGAGACAGGAAATAATATAGCAAGCGGAAATAATTCTGCTGTGGTAGGTGGTACACGAAATAATACTAAAAGCCAGCTTTGCGGCGTGTTTGGAGGCAACGGTAATACTGCAGGAAGTGTTGATACGACATCCACTTCTTCTGTTGTGCTTGGCGGTATGAATAATACAGCAATTTCATGGTATAGCGCTGTGCTAAGCGGAAGTAATAATACTTCTTCTGGACAAGGCAGTGTCGTTTTGGGCGGCATTGACAATGCGGTAAGCAATTACTACAGCGCTGTGATTGCAGGCAGCAATAATATAATAAATGGCAGTTATAGTGTTGTTGCCGGTAGATATAATACTGCTCTCGCAAACCAATTAAAAGCGGGTCATTACGCTAAAGACGGCACAGCGGGTACAGAATCCGGGACAACGGGTGACGCATTTATCATTGGTAACGGTACATCGGACACAAGGTCAAATTGTTTCAGAGTTGGCTATGACGGTTCTGTTTATGGATTGTCTGCATTTAAAACCACAGGCGCAGACTATGCCGAATATTTTGAGTGGAAAGACGGGAACCCAAATAACGAAGACAGGCGTGGAAGATTGGTTGCGCTTGACGGTGATAAAATCCGTTTTGCGACTGCGGAAGATACCGATATTCTAGGTGTTGTTTCAGCCGTACCTTGTATTGAAGGCGATGTTCACTTTGACGATTGGCAGGGAAAGTATTTAACCGATGTATTTGGGCAAAGATTGACTAAAACCGTGCATATCCCTGCAAGGTACGAGGAAATGGAAACCATTGACGAAAACGGCGAAAAAAAGACAGAAAATATACTCGTTGAGGAAGAATACGATGCCGTTCAATGGATTATCAGTCCTGAATATGACCCCACGAAGGAATATATAAGCCGTGAAACCAGAAAGGAATGGGACCCTGTCGGTCTGATAGGAAAACTCGTTGTTGTTGATGACGGCACTTGTATGCCAAACGAATATTGTAAAGCCGGAGAAAACGGGATAGCAACGAAAACAACCTATCATACCGGATTTCGTGTCTTATCAAGAATTGACGAGACACACATCAAGGTATTTGTAAAGTAACGTATTTTAAGACAGGAGGTGGAAGCGATGAAGATAATCAAGTTTAAAGTGTCCGGACAGGAACAGATCCGGCTTACCCATGAGAGCATTGTCGCAGGCAGTCAGAATTATTTGGCCTGCGCTTTTTCCTTTGATGATCCTGATTATGAAGGGAAAACCAAGATTGCAAACTTTGTATACGGCGATCAGGTGTTTTCACAGCTGATCAAGGACGGTACCTGTGAGGTGCCTCCGGAAGTGATTCAGCCGCCGTATTTTACCATGTCACTGACCATCGGTGATCTGATTACCATCAAGCCTGTGACGGTCACGGTGGACGCAAATGGACTGCCTGACGGCGTATATCCGGTATCTGTGACATTAGGCCTTTATGAACAGATGATTGCCGAGTTTACACAGCATTCCGAAAGTGCCAAGGCCTCTGCAGACCGTGCGGAGTCACAGGCCGAAACCGCATCACTTCAGGCAAAGCAAGCGGCCCAAAGTGCCGAGCAAGCGGCTCAAAGCGCAGATCAGGCGAATACCATAAAAACAGACTGTGATACGATTCTTCAGTCTGTCGGTGAGCTCAAGGCTCAGGTTGATGCGGATGCCATGAAATCCGCTGCGAACGCTGCACAGGCGGCGGAAAGCAAGGCAGAATGTGAAGAGATACAGCAGAACATTCAGAATATAAAATCCGGGATGGATACACAGGCGGAAGCGGTGAGCGAGGCTGCGGCATCGGCGGCGAAGGCGCGAGATGATGCGCAGACTGCGCTCTCTGAGGTGTTAAGCGCCAAGGAGGATATCATCGATATTGCCGATACCAAAGTGGATAAGGTGGATGGAAAGGGACTGTCTCAAAACGATTATAGCGATGCGGATAAGGCTTTGGTTTCCGGCATGCCGGATGCGCTTTTGCTGAAGGCCGACAAAGCCGATGTCCTGGAAAAGACAAATTCCGATGCCTACACACCAACCTCCGATTATCATCCCGCTACCAAAAAGTATGTGGATGATACGGCAGAAAAGCCGGAGAACAAAGGCCGGGCGGGCGGCTATGCACCTTTGGATGAAAACGGTAAACTTCCGGACAGTTATTTATACGGCGTTACCGTGAAACAGTATGGTGTGCGTTGGAACGGCACATCATCTACCGTATGTGAAAGACTTGGAGATGCGGTCGGTCTTGTTGCAAACGCTCATAAGGGCACTGCCGATAGTGTCCAAAATGACTTCGACAGCATCTATCCCTGGAGCGATATGAAGCTGTGCAACATTGACGCAGACGGCAATATTCTCGCCTTTGCGGACGAGCCTTCCTTTCAGCGGGACGGTACCAACGGCGATGTTATGGTCAGAATTCCGAAGTTCTATTACAAACGTGAAAAAACCGCAGAGGGCTGCGAGGAGTGGTGGATTTGTGCCGTGAAGCTGCCGGGCTATGCGCTGCATCCGCTGTTTATGGACGATGGGAAAGAGGTCAGCGAGGTATTTCACTCGGCATATAATGCCAGCTCCTACACAGACGAGACGGACAGCAAGATAAAATTACAGAGTATCACCGGCGTACAGCCGAAAGTCCGGACAACAAGATCTAACTTCCGCACCTATGCACGAAATAAGGGTTCTGTCTGGGGGATTGAGGATTTGTCATGCGTTCATGCGCTCCAAATGCTTTATATGGTTGAATATGCAAACACAAACTCGCAGGCAGCGCTCGGAAGCGGCGTAAGTTCGCTGAATTACACAGCGCTACATCTCGCAGTCGAAGCCGGAGAGAACACGAACGAGTTCGTAACTTCAACAGCCAACGCAAACAAATACAGAGTCGGAGAACGAATCGAAATCGGAACAAGTCAGGGTAGCAACAACAAGACCTCGACCCCGAGAACAATCACCGCAATCACGGCGCGTGATGACGATGCAGACATCTCGGTAATTACTTTCGATGGCGACCCTGTCGCTTCAATCGCAGTCGGCAATATGATATGGAATGTCGCACCGCTTAACGGCTCATGCGATGAACTGGGTGGCGGAAGCGGATACATCGGAACAAACGGCAGAGCAGACAGTGCGTACAGAGGTATCGAAGGCTTCCACGGAAAATTATTCCGTTTTATTGACGGTGTAAATATTAAAGACCATGTCGTGTATTATGCGAACAGCATCGCAGACTACGCAGACGGAGTCTATGACGGCAAGTACCGAGCAGTCGGATACACCAACGGAACATCAAACGGATATGTATCCGAATTCGGATATGACGAAAAAGCACCGTGGGTAATGTTCCCGACAGAAGCAAAAGGCGGTTCAACCACCTATGTGCCTGATTATTATTATCAGACCACAGGCGAACGCCTGCTCACCCTCGGTGGTAGCTTCTCCTTCGGCGACACGTACGATGGCGTGTTCTGCTTCTACGGCATCAACGCCTTCTCGTACTTAATCTTGAGCTACGGGGCGCACCTTCTTGTCAAAAAGCCGTAAAGACGGAAAGAATGAATCATAAAACAAAAAAGGAGGCAATGCAATGAAAACAGAGTCAGCAGTCAAACCGCCGGAATCTGCGTTTGCCATTGAGAGACTGAAATGCAGCAAATGTAACGTTCATCTCTTTGAGAATATCGAGGAAACCACCGATACATACGGCGATACAATCTATACCTACGATTTATATATTCTCCGAGATATACGCTATCATAACAAACTCGGTGAAAATATTGAAGCGTATTACACCAAATGGCTCGATAAGGCAAAGGCGGCAGAGAACGCAGAGCCTGCGTATACGGAAATCCAAAGACTTCAACAGGACATGACAGACCTTATGCTGGAAAACATTGAGCAGGGACAATATATTACGGAACTGGAACTTTTGATTATGGGAGGAAACGAAAATGTATAAAACCATCAAGGCAAGATTCAACAAAGGCTATATCCGGCTCGACCAGTTAAAAAGATACTGTGCGCTTGGCGTCATTTCCGAGGATGAATTTATGGACATCTGTGGAAAGAATTTGAATGAGGTGACGAAATGACAACGGAAATCATCGTAGCAATATTATCGTTGCTCGGAACGCTGTTAGGTTCGCTGACAGGTGTTCTCACCGCCAATCGGCTTTCTAACTATCGCATTGGAAAGCTGGAAGAAAAGGTAAACAAACACAACAACCTGATTGAGCGCACCTTTAAGATTGAAGAAAAGATTGCTGTTCTTGACAACCGACAGAAGGTATCAGAACACAGGCTGGAGGATTTAGAGGAGGTCACAACGATGCATAAATAATC
Source organism: uncultured Eubacteriales bacterium (assembly GCA_958346135.1). Taxonomy (GTDB): domain Bacteria; phylum Bacillota; class Clostridia; order Monoglobales; family Monoglobaceae; genus Ructibacterium. The sequence continues at coordinate 11,338 of CATVQN010000011.1, forward strand.
CTTGACAGAATGCGTCCGTTTGGGTATAATAAAAGCAGATAAAGGTAAACCG
>CATVQN010000012.1 GCA_958346135.1 uncultured Eubacteriales bacterium
ATTGACAGGTGCAGACATTGTTGTAGAATGTATGCTGGAACAGGGCGTGGACACCATCTTTGGTTATCCCGGCGGTACCATCTTAAATATCTATGACTCTCTCTATAAGTATTCTGATAAAATTCGGCACATTTTGACTGCTCACGAACAGGGAGCAGCGCATGCGGCGGACGGTTATGCCAGAAGCAGCGGAAAGACCGGCGTTGTATTTGCCACCTCGGGACCGGGTGCCACCAATCTGGTTACGGGAATTGCTACGTCGTATATGGATTCCATCCCTGTCGTCGCCATTACCTGCAATGTGGCAACTCCGCTTTTGGGTAAGGATACCTTTCAGGAGATTGATATTGTCGGCGTGACGATGCCGATTACCAAGCATAACTTTTTGGTAAAGCGGGCAGAGGATATTGCACCTACCATCCGCAAGGCGTTTCAAATTGCTGCGTCCGGCCGTCCCGGCCCGGTTTTGGTGGATATTACCAAGGATGCCACGGCCGCTATGGCGGAGTATGAGAGAGTAATCCCCGAAAAGATTGACAACTACAAGGTGGAATCCTCTTCCGGAGACTTTGATGCTGCGGTGCAGATGCTTTGCGAAGCAAAGCGGCCGCTGATATACGCAGGAGGCGGCATCATTGCAGCAAATGCAGCGCCGGAGCTGAAAAAGTTTCAGGAGCTGATGGATTCGCCCCTGACATTGACCACAATGGGGCTCGGCGGTTTTCCGGCCAGTCACCCCGCATTTACCGGGATGATCGGTATGCACGGTACCAAGACCACCTCCCTTGCAGTGAAGAACTGTGATTTGTTGATTGCGGTAGGTGCCCGGTTTTCGGATCGTGTTACCTGCGATACCGCGACCTTTGCGAGAAACGCTAAGATTTTACAAATTGATGTAGATCGGGCGGAAATCAATAAAAATGTTAAGACGGATGCCCATTTGGTAGGCGATGCCAAAGCGGTATTGGCAGAGCTGGTGCGCCGTATGAGCCGGCAGAACCATGATGAGTGGATGAAGCAGATTGCCTGGTGGAAAGCGGAATTTCCGGTGGAGCATTCCCGGGGAGATAAGCTGACGGCGCAGTGTATTTTAGAAACGCTGCATGACTATACCGAAGGTGATGCCATTGTGGCGACCGATGTGGGTCAGCATCAGATGTGGACAGCACAGTTTTACAGCATTGATAAGCCCCGGCACTTTATTTCTTCCGGCGGGCTCGGCACCATGGGCTTTGGCCTGGGTGCGGCGATCGGTGCTCAGGTGGCAAATCCGGATGCGACGGTGATCAATGTCACCGGTGACGGCTGTTTCCATATGAATTTGAATGAGCTGTCTACTGCTGCCAAGGAAGAACTTCCGATTATTGAAGTGATTATGAATAATAACGTGCTGGGCATGGTTCGTCAATGGCAGAGGCTGTTCTACGGCAAGCGCTTTTCTCAGACTACGCTGGATAAAAAGACCGATTATGATATGGTCTCCCGGGGACTGGGGGCAAACGCCTTTACCGTAAGCACAAAGACCCAGTTAGAGGAGGCGGTCAAGGCGGCGCTGGCCTGCCGGAATACGCCGACGGTCATCAACTGTATTATCGATCCCGATCAGACGGTGCTTCCTATGGTTCCCAGCGGAAAATCCATTGAAGACCCGATTTTGGAGATCGCCATTGATTAAGGAGGGAAAGACCATGAATCATACCCATGTTTTATCTGTCTTGGTGAAAAACCATGCCGGCGTTTTGAGCCGGGTAACCGGTCTTTTCTCCAGACGTATGTACAATATTGACAGTCTTTCGGTGGGTGTGACCGAAAATCCGGACATCTCCCGTATGACGATTGTAATACAGGCGGATGATGATACCTTAAATCAGATCAAAAATCAGCTGGCAAAGCTGGTGGATGTGATTGAAATTACGGAATTACATAAGGAAAACGCCGTTCTGCGTGAGCATGTGCTGGTCAAGGTCAGCGCCAAGGATCAGGCAGGGGTAATGCGAATTTGCGATATCTTCCGTGCGAATATTGTGGATATTTCGCTGGAATATATGACGGCAGAGCTCACTGGTGCTCCCAGCAAAATCAATGCTTTCATCTCCCTGATGGAGCAGTATGAGGTGGAGGACTTGGTTCGTACCGGACTGACCGGACTTGCCAGAGGCTAGAATTTCATAAAGATGAAAAAAATAATTTTTAATATGATTTGGAGGAATGTAAAATGGCTAAAATTTTCTACGCAAGCGACTGTAATCTGGGTTTACTGAGCAACAAGACTGTGGCAATCATCGGCTACGGCAGTCAGGGACATGCCCATGCGTTGAACCTGAAAGAGAGCGGTGTTAAGGTTATTGTCGGCCTGTATGAAGGCAGCAAGTCTTGGGCTGTTGCAGAAAAGGCTGGCTTTGAGGTGTATACTGCTGCCGAGGCTGCAAAGAGAGCGGATCTTATTATGATCCTGATCAATGATGAGAAGCAGGCAAAGCTCTACAAGGAGAGTATTGAGCCGAACCTTTCTGCCGGAAAGATTCTTGCGTTTGCCCATGGTTTTAATATTCATTTTCAGCAGATTATTCCGCCCAAAGACGTTGATGTTATTATGATTGCGCCGAAGGGACCGGGCCACACCGTGCGCAGTGAGTATGTAGCAGGGAAAGGCGTTCCCTGTCTTGCGGCTGTTGCGCAGGATGCATCAGGCAACGCATTCGATATTGCGCTGGCATATGCAGCAGGCATCGGCGGCAGCCGTGCCGGCGTGCTGGAGACAACCTTTAAAATGGAGACGGAAACAGACCTGTTCGGTGAGCAGGCCGTGCTGTGCGGCGGTGTTACCGCTTTGATGCAGGCCGGCTTTGAAACGCTGGTTGAGGCAGGCTACGATCCCCAGAACGCTTACTTTGAGTGTATTCATGAGATGAAGCTGATTGTCGATTTGATTTATCACGGCGGTTTCAGTGAAATGAGAAATTCGATCTCCGATACGGCAGAATACGGCGACTACGAAATCGGAAAGCGTATCATTACCGAGGATACCAAGAAAGAGATGAAAAAGGTGCTCACTGAGATTCAGGATGGTACCTTTGCACGGAACTGGATTGCAGAGAATGCAGTAAACCGTCCGCATTTTAATGCCACCAGACGAATTAAGGCTGAGCACCAGCTGGAGAAGGTGGGCAAAGAACTGAGAAAGATGTATTCCTGGAACGACGAAAAATAAAACAGCCGGCCGGCGGCTGCGCCCAGGTGAAGAAAAACCAGACCGATGTCCGCGGTTGCGGACATCGGAAAAGGGCGGAGTGATTTGCTCCGCCTCTTTTTTACTTTATATTTCTTTTAAAAGATTTTTCAAGCGGCTGTCTCGGCATGAGGAAAGCTGCCGTCGACAGAAGCAATGGTTTGCAAAAATGCAAACGGTGTAAAGCGGCGCAGTGGGACGAGGTCATACTGCTTTTTATAGGAAAACGGAGGCAAAACAATGAATAGTGATAATATCAAAAACGGCGCCCAGCGCACACCGCATCGTTCGTTGATGAAAGCGTTGGGACTGACCGATGAAGAAATACAAAGACCCATGATTGGTGTGGTGAATTCCCAGAATGAGATTGTCCCCGGCCACATTCATCTGGATAACATTGCCAAAGCCGTTAAGGACGGCATTCGGATGGCAGGCGGTACGCCGATTGAAGTTCCGGCGATTGCGGTCTGCGATGGCATTGCGATGGGGCATGAGGGAATGAAATATTCTTTGGTCTCCCGTGAAATCATTGCGGATTCAGTGGAGATTATGGCGAAGGCGCACCAGTTTGATGCGCTGGTGTTGATTCCAAACTGTGATAAAGTAGTGCCCGGTATGCTGATGGCGGCTGCACGGCTGAACATCCCGGCCATTTTGGTCAGCGGCGGCCCCATGCTCTCGGTGAATTTTAAGGGCTGTTACCGTGACTTTAACACCGGTATGGAGGCGGTCGGTGCCTATAAGGCCGGCCAAATCAACGAAGCACAGCTGGAGGAGCTGGAGGAAGCGGCTTGCCCTACCTGCGGTTCCTGCTCCGGTATGTTTACGGCGAACAGCATGAACTGTCTGTCCGAGGTACTGGGTATGGCACTGCCGGGTAACGGAACCATCCCGGCAGTATATTCCGAAAGAATTCGGCTTGCAAAAAAGGCCGGCATGCAGATCATGGAGCTGCTGAAAAAGGACATCCGTCCCCGGGATATTATGTCTCCCGATGCAATCTATAATGCGCTGCGTGTGGATATGGCGCTGGGCTGCTCTACCAATTCTATGCTCCATCTCCCGGCCATTGCCAACGAGGCTAAGGTGGACTTTACGCTGGATTATGCCAACCAGATCAGTGCGGATACGCCGAATCTGTGTCATCTGGCGCCTGCCGGAGAGCATCATGTGCAGGATCTGTATGCGGCCGGCGGCGTGACTGCGCTGATGAACGAGCTTTCTAAGAAGAATCTTTTGCGGGAGGATACCATGACGGTTACCGGAAAGACCCAGGGTGAGAATATTGCCGGGCATCCGGTGCTGGATTATAATGTCATTCGTCCGATTGATAACCCCTATTCACCGACCGGCGGTATCGCAGTGCTGAAGGGTAATCTTGCGCCGGATGTTTCGGTGGTGAAGAGAAGTGCAGTAGCCAAGGAGATGTTGGTGCATGAGGGCCCCGCCAAGGTTTATGACAGTGAGGATGAGGCCATCTCGGCCATTTATGCCGGAGAAATTGTCAAGGGTGACGTGGTGGTGATTCGCTATGAAGGCCCCAAGGGCGGTCCCGGTATGCGTGAGATGCTTTCCCCGACCTCGGCGATCTGCGGTATGGGCTTAGATAAGGATGTTGCCTTGATTACCGACGGCCGTTTCAGCGGCGCCACCCGCGGTGCCGCCATAGGCCATGTCTCTCCGGAGGCGGCAGAGGGGGGTAATATCGCTCTGGTACAAAACGGGGATATGATTACGATTGATATTCCCGCCGGCACCATTGAGCTGAAGGTGTCTGACGAGGAACTGGCGGAGCGCAGGAAGAACTTTGTTCCGAAGGAACCGAAGATTAAGGACGGCGTTTTAGGAAAGTACGCAAAATTGGTGACCTCGGCGTCCACCGGCGCTATTTTAAAGGTGTAGATCTAGTTGGTCTGCGAATGCAGACTGGTGAAAAAAGAACAAAGGAGGCAAAATTATGGGAATGACCATGACACAGAAGATTCTTGCCGCACATGCCGGTTTGGACAGCGTTAAGGCAGGCCAGCTGATTCGGGCAAAGCTTGATATGGTGCTCGGCAATGATGTCACCACACCGGTGGCAATTAAGGAATTTGAGTCAAACGGTTTTGAAAAAGTATTCGATAAGGACAAAATCTCGATTGTCCTGGATCATTTTACCCCCAATAAGGATATTAAGTCTGCGGAGCACTGTAAGCTCTGCCGTGAGTTTGCGGATGCCCACGCAGTGACAAATTTTTACGATGTAGGCGAGATGGGAATTGAGCATGCGCTGCTGCCGGAAAAAGGCTTGGTTGCGCCGGGCGAGGCGGTCATCGGTGCAGATTCGCATACATGTACCTACGGTGCCCTGGGGGCGTTTTCTACCGGCGTAGGCAGCACGGACATGGCGGCGGGAATGGCTTCGGGACAGGCATGGTTTAAGGTCCCCGGCGCACTGAAGTTCAACCTTACCGGAAAGCCCGGAAAGTGGGTGTCCGGCAAGGATGTGATTTTACATATCATCGGTATGATTGGTGTGGACGGTGCGCTGTATAAGTCCATGGAATTTACCGGTGACGGACTTCAGTATTTGTCTATGGACGATCGTCTTGCAATGGCCAATATGGCAATTGAGGCCGGCGGTAAAAACGGTATTTTTGAAGTGGATGACATTACTCTTGACTATCTCAAGGATAAGGTCAGCCGTCCCTTTACGGCCTATACCGCAGATGAGGATGCGGAATACGAGGCGGTTTACGACATTGACCTGAGCCAAATTCAGCTGACGGTTGCATTCCCCCATCTTCCGGAGAACACGAGAACCATTGACCAGGTGGGCGAGGTGAAAATCGATCAGTGCGTGATCGGTTCCTGTACCAACGGCCGAATCGAAGATTTGCGTGCGGCGGCAGAGGTATTCAAGGGCAGACATATTGCCAAGCATGTCCGTGCCATTATTATCCCGGCTACGCAGAAAATTTACAGACAGGCGATGCACGAGGGATTGTTTGACATCTTTATGGATGCCGGCTGCGTCGTATCAACGCCTACCTGCGGTCCTTGTCTTGGCGGTCATATGGGAATCCTGGCCAAGGGTGAGCGGGCGATTGCCACCACCAACCGCAACTTTGTGGGCAGAATGGGACATCCGGAGTCTGAGGTCTATCTCTCCGGACCGGCCGTAGCGGCGGCCTCTGCGGTTAAAGGCTATATCACATCCCCGGATGCGCTTTAAAAAGGAGGAAAAAACCATGAAAGCAAAAGGCAGAGTTCATAAATACATGGATAACGTGGATACAGACGTTATCATTCCGGCTCGTTATTTAAACACCTCCGTGCCGGAGGAGCTGGCAGCGCATTGTATGGAGGATATTGACAAAGAGTTTACGAAAAAGGTGCAAAAGGGCGATATGATTGTGGCGCATAACAACTTTGGCTGCGGTTCCTCCCGGGAGCACGCACCCATTGCCATTAAGGCTTCCGGCGTTTCCTGTGTCATTGCGGCAACCTTTGCCCGGATTTTTTATCGCAACGCCATCAATATCGGACTTCCGATTATGGAATGCCGAGAGGCATCAGAGAAAATTGAAAACGGCGATGAGGTGGAAATCGATTTTGACACCGGTGTGATTCGGAATCTGACCAAGGACGAGTCCTATCAGGCGGAACCGTTCCCCGAGTTTATCAAGGAGATTATTCACAAAAACGGATTGTTAAATTCCATCAAAGGAGCGTAAGGATATGGAGATTCAATTAGCAGTGGTAAAGGGCGACGGCATTGGTCCTGAAATTGTGACCGAGGCCGAAAAAATTCTGGACAAAATCGGGATTCTTTTCGGGCATACCTTTACCTACACCGATATTTTAGCAGGCGGCTGCGCCATTGATGCAGCCGGGGTTCCTCTTCCGGAGGAATCGGTAGAAAAGGCGCTGGCGGCAGATTCCGTTTTGCTGGGTGCTGTGGGCGGACCGAAGTGGGATACGCTTCCCGGAGAGCTGCGCCCGGAAAAAGCACTGCTGGGACTGCGCAGCAGGCTTGGGCTGTTTGCCAATGTTCGGCCGGCAAAGCTGTACACCGCTCTGGCGGACGCCTGTCCTCTAAAGCCGGAGATTTCGAAGGACGGCATTGATCTGGTGATTGTCCGGGAACTGACCGGCGGCCTGTATTTCGGTGAGCGAGGCCGAAGAGACGGCGGTGAGATGGGCGAGACCGCCTATGACGAGCTGGCGTATTCCAAAACGGAAATTGAACGTATCGGCCGTGTTGCCTTTGAAATGGCACGCAAACGCCGGAAAAAGGTGACCAGCGTGGATAAGGCAAACGTGATTGAAACCTCCAGACTCTGGAGAGAGACCATGCACGCCTTGGCAGAGGAATACAGTGACGTGGAATATGAGGATATGCTGGTGGACAACTGTGCTATGCAGCTGGTGAGAAATCCGGCACAGTTTGATGTGATTGTTACCGAAAATATGTTCGGTGATATTCTGTCGGATGAGGCCAGTATGACCACCGGTTCCATCGGTATGCTGCCTTCTTCATCGCTGGGAAGCACCACCCGAGGAATGTATGAGCCAATTCATGGCAGTGCACCGGATATTGCGGGACAGAATAAGGCCAATCCGATTGCGACCATTTTATCCTGTGCAATGATGCTTCGGGACAGCTTTAATCTGCTGGAGGAGGCAAAGTGCATTGAGGATGCGGTAGCCCGGGTTCTGGATGAGGGCTGGAGAACGGCCGATATTATGGACGAGGGCGGAAAGCTTTTGGGTACCCGTGAGATGGGTGACAAGATTGCCGAGTATCTGGTAAAATAAAAGAGAAAAATAAGGAAAAGAACCGCTACGGCATTGCGCAGCGGTTCTTTTCCTTAAATTTGATATTCGTTCATAACCTTACCGTTCAGATCCTTCCACAAAAACAGACCGTTCTCTAAGGTCATGTAGCCGTGATGACTGTTTTCCTTAGGGATCGAGACCGAGCCGGGATTCATATAGCAGTAATCCGTATGCTCTATGCATTTCGGAACATGGGTATGACCGTGTAGTAAAATATCTCCCTTGTGCAGAGGCGGCAGAGCATCCTCATGAAAGTGATGGCCATGGGTGGCAAAAATCATCCGGCCTTTTTCCGTAAGAATCGCATAGTCTGCCAGAATCGGGAAGGCAAGCACCATCTGATCCACTTCGGTGTCACAGTTGCCCCGGACACATAGGATGTCCTGCTTAAGGTCATTGAGCATCGCAATGACCGCCTTGGGATCATAGCCTCTTGGCAGATCATTTCTGGGGCCATGATATAGGATATCCCCCAGCAGTAACATCCGATTTGCCTGTTCCGATTCGTAGCAGTCCAGTAATTTCCTGCAATAATAGGCAGAACCGTGTATGTCTGATGCAATCATCCATTTCATGGTCTATTCGTTCCCTTCTGTTTCAAAAATTTTTTCTTTTGATTTATGGAGTTCCGAGAGAAACAGCTCGTCCAGCTTTGACAGATTGTACTCTTTGCGGTGAATCAGAACATCCTTATAAATCCGTTTGTTTTCATGACATACCCGCTGTACCAGATCATAGCGCTCTAACACCTCGCCGAGAACCGGGGCAACCCACATAAAAGTTTCGGTATTCTGAGACAGTAGCTCGAGCTGACTGGCTCGTTCAAAAACAAAGATTTTGCGGTTTGTAGTCTCCGGCAGTTCCTCCTTCTTGACCTCTGCAAAGGGCAGGGCGGGTACAAAAGGATCGGCATGGGCAATTTCAATATAATCCTTTAAATCCTCTTGGGTAATCTGTTCCTTGGCTGCCAGCGGATTGTTCCGGCTCATGACCAAAACATAATGAAACCGGGCGATAATTTCATAATCCAGACCCTTTTCCTGCATCATGGCCTTGTAGTATTTATTATAATTTTCCGCATAGCGGATGATGCCGAGCTGATAGTGCTCCTCCAGAATATTTTTAATGGCCCGCATTGCGTTCGTCTCTTTGTAAAAAAGCTCAACCCTTGCATTTTTGCTTATCAGTCCGGTAAACTTCACAAAGGCGTCCGTAATATAGCTGGTTCGGGGAACCGAAATGGAAAACCGTTCCTTGCTGACCGGACCGCTGCGAAACAGATTCTCCACAGCTTCCGCCTGATCCACAATGCTCTTTGCGTATCGAATAAAGACCTCGCCGTCCGGGGTCAGCACCATTCCCTTTGCCGAACGATCAAAAATGGTCACGCCCAAAGAGGCTTCCAGACCTTTCACGGCTCGGCTCAGGTTCGGCGGTTCCACATAGAGCTTTTCAGCCGCTTTATGAATGGAGCCGCATTTTGCAATTTCTACTGCATATTTCCAGTGTAAAATGTTCATTTTTATTTTTGCCCTCCCTGCTCCTCCGTTTCGAGAATTATCCTAGATTCCCAGGAAAGCTCTGGCAATATTGAAGAAAATCAGAACCGAACAGGTATCTAAAATCGTAGACAGCAGCGGTGCCGCCATCAGCGCAGGATCCAGACGACATTTTTTTGCCAGCATCGGCAGAACGCAGCCGATGCATTTGGCTAACACCACAATTGCGACAAGGCTCAGTCCTGAAATTACCGACAACCGACCGAGACTGCCAACCTGACTGAGCACCTCTGCGTTATGCCCGTATAAGAGATAGACACGGCCGGCATTTACCGCAGCCAAAATCACGCCTACCAAAAGTGAAATCCGCAGTTCCTTAAACAATACCCTGAAAAAATCCCGGAATCGAATTTCCCCCAGTGCCAGACCCCGAATCACCATGGTGGAGCTCTGGGAACTGCAGTTACCGCCGGTTCCCATCAGCATAGGCACAAAGGCCACTAAAATCGGAACCGCCACAAAAGCGGTTTCATATTCCTGAATAATGCTGCCGGTTACCGTGGCGGAAAGCATCAGGAAAAGCAACCAGAAAAAGCGGTTTTTGGCATGCTTCCAGACCGGTGTTTTCAGATAGCTTTCCTCACTGGGAACTACGGCGGCCATTTTGGTAATATCTTCGGTATTTTCCTCCTGCAATACATCGATGGCATCATCGACGGTGACAATTCCCACCAGCCGGTTTTCCCTGTCTACTACCGGCACCGCCAGAAAGCCGTAACGATCAAAAATATGTGCAACATCCTCCTGGTCATCCAAGGTACCTACATAGGTGATATTGGTTTCCATGATGTCCTCAATCACCTGTACGGAATCCGCCAGCAAAAGCTCTTTTACTGATACCAAGCCGATCAGCTTTCGGTTTTCATCCGTCACATAACAGGTGTAGATGGTCTCCTTGTCCGGACCGATTCTACGGATTCGTTCAAAGGACTGAGCCACCGTCATATGCTTTTTTAAATCTACATACTCGGTAGTCATAATACTGCCCGCGCTGTCCTTAGGATATTTTAAAAGCTGATTGATATCCTTGCGCATTTCTGCATTGGTATGGCGCAGAATCCGTTTCACCACGCCGGCGGGCATCTCTTCAATCAAGTCCACCGCATCGTCCACATAAAGCTCGTCCAGCACGTCTTTTAGCTCCCGATCGCTGAAGGCCGAAATCAAATATTCCTGCTGGTCATTATCCATTTCCACAAAGGTTTCTGCTGCAAGCTCCTTGGGTAAAAGCCGGAACAGCAGGGTTAAATCCGTATCCTCCACATCTGCCAAAAGCTGGGCAGCGTCGGCCGGGTTCAGCGCCGTCAGAATTTCCTGTACGCCGCTGAATTTTTTTTGGTGCAGCAGCTCTAAAAGCTCTTGGCGCAGCTGCTCTAAATTCATTTCCATCAAGTTTCCTTCCATTTTTTCTGCCTCCTAATTCATCAGATGTCCTGAAAGAAAACCCGGTGCACGTCTACATGACCGCCAGCCAGCGCTGCCGGTCGTATCGTTTTCGCCCGCCGGGTTTTTTCCCGTTATCACCACTGGCGTCCATGTAATCACCTCACATCCATCTTTGAAATTCAGTATATCCTCCCTTTTATTGTAGCACAGCCATCTCGCTTTTTCAAGAGAGAAAAACGCCGAAAATTCCACTGCCTCAAAAATCATTACCTCGGTTAATACATTGCTTGCGCATGTTTTGAAAATTATGTTTTTGTGAAATCCGACAAAAATTCCGGAAAACCTTGACAAATCCGTAAAAAGGTAGTACAATAC
>CATVQN010000013.1 GCA_958346135.1 uncultured Eubacteriales bacterium
ATCATAGATATGTGCCCTGCCGCCGACGCTGCCGAACAGTCCGTGACAGCCGCTGCTGCCGCAGACGACCCGATAATTTCGAATCACATATCCGTTTCCGTTAAAATCTCCCCGAAACGGATTTTGGCCGGTACCGATTTCCGTTTCCGGGTCAGCGCCGCCAAAATCCAAATCGCACATCAGCCGAAAATAAACGCCCTCCGTATCCGACATTTGGGCAATGCGTGAAAGATCGGCAATCGATTCAATCTGATAAGGGTTTTGCGCCGTACCGTCCCCGTGCCGAAACCCTAAGGCAGAGGATCTCTCCCAGGCAAGCTGGGGATAGCCGTCATTTTCCGTTCCGCCCGTCTGATAGGCCGTTCCCAGCCGCACCGCCATATTTTTCAAGGTATCGGCCGTAACATAGGTACCAAAATAATGCTCATTCATCTCGGCATCCGTTCCGGGCCAGGGTAAGTCACCGAGATAGTAGGAATGGATCACCCGGCTTCCAAAGGCATCAACTGCCCTTGTGACGGTATAGGTTGAATAACAGTTTTCAATTTTTGAAAAAGCTTTTCCGCAGCCTACTATACCGGCATCACGATCCACATTGCCGTCCGGAATATCCACGTCCGATGCATAACAGTTCTCAACTGCGGTTCCCGCACCGTCCATGACACCCGCAATGCCGCCGACTGCGGTAATTTCGGCTTCGGTTTTGCTGCTTTCTTTTTGGTATATAACCTGAAATCCTTTTACATAACAATCTTTTATTTTTGCATTTCCCTTTAAGAGGGCGGCAATGCCGCCCCCGTTTTCAAAATAACCCCCGCATTGAGAATCCACCGTCACATTTTCGACACCGAGTCTTTGGATGAGGGCATCTCCGTCTATGACGCCGAATAAACCGGCATAAGAGGGCGCATCTTCCATACCGGGCGGAATCAGAATTTGATAGTTCCTGATGACCTTTCCGTTTCCGTCAAAGCGGCCGCGAAACGGATTTTCTGCAGTTCCGATACAGGTGTCCAGGATACAGCCATCCATATCCAAATCCGCAGTTAAACGGTATGTCTTTCCCCGGCCGCCGGACGGATCCTTGGAAATCTCCTCGGCAAGGTCTGTCAGTGCCGCAAGGGACGAAATATTCACCGTTTCGGCTTCGGCACTTGCATAACACCGAAGCGTCAAAGAAAACATCATTTCCAACACAAGATAGAGGCTGATCCATTTTTTCATCATACCGTTTCCATCACTTTCTGTCATTGCTCAGTTCCTTTTTACGGGGATTCCGGTATACGCCGGCTACTGCACCGACGCCTCCATGGCAAGGGGCGTGAGCTGACCCTCCGTCAGCAAGAATACCTTCACATTCTCTCCACTGCCTACCTGCAAATTAAAACTGTAGGTACCGGATGCGGTCACTTTATCGGCATAAATCGCCGCAGACTTTAACTCATTTCCGAGATACGAAGCCGCAAGCAGGGTTCCTTCCTCGCTGTTTCTCTTTTTCACGGTAACCTGAATCTGATTTCCGCTTTGGGTCGCCGCGGTGATTTCATCAAAGCCCCGCTCCCAGGCAAGCTGAGGATAGCCGTCGTTTGCGCTGGAGCCGGGAACAAATGCACTGCCCAAATCAGCGGTCTTTGTCTTAAGCTCGGCTGCTGTGATTTGCGTTCCGTGGTATTTATAGTTATCCGACCAGGCCTGGGATTCGTTGCCCGGCCATGGGCAGGTTTCTATGGAATAATAGGAATTTTGAATGTTATTTTTAAGGTTATTATCGAACCGTCCCAGGGTTGTATCGGAATAACAGTTTGTAATCGCAGCAAAGGCAGTGCCGCATCCAATCAAGCCGCCGTCATAGTTGACCTGCGCTAAATTACAGCCTGTTGCATAACAGTTTTTCACTGTGGCATTTTCACTGGTTACGGCACCGATCAGACCGCCCAAAAGAAAAATCTCATCCGTATAACTACCGATAGCTGTAGTTGTCACATTTCTTGCGTAGCAATTCTCTACGGTTGCACTGCCGTTTACGGCGCCGATTAACCCACCGTTATTCTGATTTACATATTGCTTTAGCCGGAAAATCACGTTTTCTACACCGGTATTCTTGACAACCGCATTGCCGTCAATGTTTCCAAAAACGCCGAAACATCCCGTAAAACCCCACAATTCAAAATTAAAGTTTTTAAAGATATGCCCATCACCGTCAAAGATACCCTTGAAAGGCACAGCGCTGTATGCTCCGACAAAAGATTCCAGCAATTTATTTTCAGCGGATACATTGACGCCGATATCAATATCCGCCGTCATTTTGAAACATTTTCCTTCGCTAAAGCCCTTGTTGACATAGGAACGGAAGGTATTGAAATCCGTGTAATTGTGAATGAGATACGGATTTTCTTCCGAATCACCGACAAAGGCGCCGGGGACTGTTTCCCACTTTAACCGGGGATAGCCGTAATTGACCGTATTGGTGTCGTCTGTAAAGGCGTCCATGAACGCAGAAGCCTTTGCCTTAAGCTCTGTTTCGGACACCGCCGTTGCAAGCCATTTACTACTGTTGCCAAGACCAGTGGCATTACTCCAGGTCTTTTTTACACCGTCACTGTTTTTATAGCAGTTGAAAACGGTAGTTGTTACCGGATCCGATGCATGGCTGCTGCAATCCGGCGCAAAGTCACCGGCGCCGGTATAGCAGTTGACCGCCTTAAATGTACAGGTTCCGCCGAATTGTGCGTAATAATCACCATAGTAGCCATGTTGAGCTCTGGAATCATATGGGATGTTGCTGACTACATAACAGTTCTCATAGCTCAGATTTGACCAAAACATATTTCCTACAAAGGTGCCGAACGGGACATCTGCAGCATTGGTCATATTTACGTCACGGATAAAGCAGTGTTCGATACGGACATTGCCCTTGGCTCTGGCGGCCAGGACTGCGGCAGTTCCCCCTGAGGTCGCCGTTGTAATGGTTGTCGAAATAATACCGAGATTCTTCACGGTGGCGTCTTGCAACTGGCCGAACAACCCGGTAAAAGTACCTCCATCAACTACTCCATGTTTCAATACCAGGTTTGAAATGGTATGGCCGTTGCCGTCAAATACCCCCAGAAACGGAGAACTGCTGGTTGCACCAAAGGGAACAAACGCACCGGCGGTGCCATAGTCAAAGCCGGTAAAATCCAAATCCGCCGTCAGCTTATAGTACTTACCCTGAGAAAAGCTGTCTGAATTGGAAGCGATTGCAGCCTCCTGCAGCTCCTGCGGGGTACTGATCAGGATGGGGTCCTCTGCCGTTCCCGTGCCGCCTGCTGCAGAAACTATCACAAAGGAGGTACACAGCATGCACACCGTTAATAAAATACTCATAAATTTTTTCATTTTTCTTCCTCCAATCTTTTTATCGGGGACGCATTGTGCGTTCTCGGCTTGAAATACCATTCTGCCCAAAACTTAAACGAAGAAAAACATTTCGGTCAACCCTAGCTGTTATATAATTATTTAATTTATTTTTTCTCCTCATAGGGCGCCGGGAAATTCCAAAGTCCCTCGGCACAAGCCCACATCCAAAGGGTTCCGTCCTCGGGATGCACCACCAGGGTTTCACAGCCGGAGCCTGCGCTGTCGCCGTCCGGCACAATGGACTGGGAATCACCCATGGAAGAGAGTACCTGGAAGGTTTCGCCCCGGTCACAGGAGCGCTGTACGATTGCCGTTGTCTTACAAGAGCCGGCGCCGTAGCCGCCCAGATACAGAATATCGGGGTGTCTCGGATCCAGCGCAATGAGCTGATACCATTTATCGCCCATTTTTTCCTGGGTCTTGACGTTGACACCGATATTTTTGTGGATATTGTTTTCGACCCGTACTAGGTTATGGGCAGAGTTTACACTGCCGTTTGCATAGTACAGGATATCGTTGATGCCGTCATACTCAATATCCCAGCAATGCTTGCCGGAGCCATTGGAGTACATGGTGCCAAGGCCCCGGTATGCCTCCTCGTCGTCTAAATAGGTTTCCGAGAAGGGATACCATGTCTCGCCGTTGTCATAGGAAACTACAATAACCTCGTTGCAAAGACCGTAGATTTCACGGTTATGGAAGTAGTTGACCGCCATCACAAACTGACAGCCCTCCATTTCCTTCCAGGTTTCGGCACGGTCATGGGTCACATACTCGCCGGCAAACACCGTATTGCGGTCCGTCGGACTGCCCCAGAAGGAGGTCGCCCGGCGTGCCAGACCGTATTTCAGGTTAAGGCCGGTATTTTCAAAGGTTTTGCCGCCGTCACGGCTGACATGCAGTTTTCTGGCATTATACCAGCCATCGGCAATGGCGGCAACCAAGAGATTTTCGTCCACCGCATAGTTGCCGTAAGCGCAGCCGAATCCACCCTCTGACTCGATGGGAACAAAGGTATAGCCGCGGTCGATAGAAAGCAGACCGGTCAGATCCTGGGCACCGCAGAAAATCAAATCGGTGTTAAATGGGTTAAAGTTGAATCTTCCTCCCGGCGGTGTTGCACAGTTGCCGTTGTTGTCCCAGATAAAGCTCTCGCCGCCGTCCTGACTGGATACAATCCAGTCACCGCCCAGCGTCCAGACTTTGTTTTCATCGGTAGGATGCCAAACATACGGATGCTGTCTGCTGTGGTTAAAGAAGAAGTCCTTAGACCCATCATAGCCGCTCTCTGCCCAGGTCTTGCCGCCGTCATGGGTATAGTAACGGTGGTTATTATAATGGGAGTAGTCCCGGTCGTCCACCATCATATAATCGGGATTGGCCGGGCTGACCGCCAGATCACGAACGATGTTGCGCACATCGCTCAAATCCTTGCGCTGGGGAAATCCGCTGGCTTCAATACGCCGGAAGGTCTTTCCGCAATCCTCGGAAACCAAAACGCCCTTGCTGTCATTGATATAGACATTATCCGGCCTTGTTTCAATCACGTCCAGACCGTAAATCGGTTCGCCGGATAGAATCTGGGTAAAGGTAACGCCGCCGTCCTCCGATCGGAAGAACCCGGATTCATTGCCGGCATAGACAATACTCTTTGTGGGGTGTACCTCAATGACGCTGTCGGACATTTCCTTGTTGACAATAAACCAGGTCTTGCCGCCGTCCTCGGTCTTGACCAGGCCGCCCTTAGAGTGGCTGCGCAGGGGCTGATATTCCTGATCGGAATTTTCCAGTCCAGCCCGAAGCCGGTACAGATTTGACCAATACGCCACACGGGTACCGCCGATTTGCGGATCATAGGTGGATTTATCCCATGCAAGCTGTTTTCTCGTATCACGCTGGCCGTTAAAAATGTATGAATAAACATGGTTCCAACTGCTGCCCATATCCTCGGACAAATATATCCCGGTAAATGCATGATCCGA
This sequence comes from uncultured Eubacteriales bacterium, assembly GCA_958346135.1. Classification (GTDB taxonomy): domain Bacteria; phylum Bacillota; class Clostridia; order Monoglobales; family Monoglobaceae; genus Ructibacterium. The sequence continues at coordinate 5,382 of CATVQN010000013.1, forward strand.
AAGGGAGCCGATGGCGAGAACCCGATTTTTGTTATTGGGGTCGATCTGAATGGCAACACAGCCGCAGGCCAAAAAGCCATCATAGGAGCGATGCCAGGATTTTCCGCCGTCGGTGGAACGAATCATGCCGCCGATATCGATTCCGGCAAACATCAACGAGCCGTCCACATTATCAATCTCGATTGCCTGCATCCACTGACCGCCTTCGCCGCCGGACACGCCCATGTCTCTCAGCTCCTGCGTCACGGCAGGGATCTGCTTCCAGGTGCTGTGCTTTTCGTTTTGCACATCATAGCCGTTAATTTCCGGAATGTTCTCCGTCCACGGGATTCTGGTTGACAGGGAATCGGAGGCCGCTTTGACAATATCCTTTACCGCCCAATGATCCTCCGGTACATCGGTAAAGGTATTTTCATCATTCACCTCACCTCGCTCAATCACACGGTTAAACAGCGTCACCGTTTCGGCACGGGTAACCTCGCTGTTCTTGCGGAAGGTTCCGTCCTCATATCCCCGGATAATACCCGCCTCAACCAGTGCGCTGAACATATCATCCATGGTTCCGGTTGTTTTTCCGTTTTTCACAATATACAGAATTTCCGCAAGCTCCGCCCGTAGAATCGGCCGATCCTCCGAGGAAATTTGCAAATAATCATACTGTGGCATCAGACGCTGAGCCATGGTCAGAGCATCCCTTACCGTCACCGGATCCTCCGGCCCGAATCGGCCGTCGCCATAGCCTTGGATATAGCTCGCATCCTTGGAATGAATATCTCTGTCATAGTCATCCGCCGTTTGGAACGAATACTGCGCCGTATCGGAAAGCGGCTTGCCCGCCATGGATTCTATTCCCTTGGCCGATACCGTATAGCGGGTACCCGGCGTCAGCTTATCCGAAAACAGTACAATATACGCCTTGGTGGGGTCATTGACGTCCCTAAAGGCGTGCTGCACCAGGCCGGAATTTTCCATGCCGTTGACCGAAACCATGCTTTTATCCAAAAAGTCAATCCGTCGGTTAAAGTTCATGGTGATAACCGGTACGATTCCGGCAGAAACCGTCTCACCGCCCGTCACCGAAGCCGAGGTCATGGTAAGAGGCACATTTTCTTCGTCACTGATTTGGCAGTCAATGTCCACCGTCACATCCCTATCGGGCATGGTAAAGGTGAATTTGCCCTCGCCCGCAAGCAAAGCGCCGTCCACCTTGACGCTGTGAATCTGTGATACGGAATCCGGCGTTACCTCTAAGGTAATTTCCGATCCAGCACGCCCCAGATTTTCACCCAGCTTTTCGCTGCTGTTGATGACCACTCCGGCATGCTCAGCGCCGTTTACCGTAATTTTGTGATACTCTCCGGGAATTGCACTTTCCTTGGCATAGCCATAGATTTCATGGATTTCAATATCACCCAGCCAGGGCTGCATATCTCGGATTGCCATACGGATATATTTGGCGGTAACCGGCTTGTCAAGCCGAAATTCGTAAAATGGCCGCACACCGCCGGAATCGTCCCAAAGTGTTGTGCTGACTACCTCGGTTTGCAGCTTTCCCTGCAGGGTATCCGCCGCATAAACCCGCTCCCAGGAGTTTTTCGTTCCGGTTTCGCTGACGTAAATTTCAAAGCCCTCCGCCCAGGCTCTCGTAGGCTGATCCAGATACATCACCGGGCCGTCCTGATAGGGGGTTCCGGTCTCCCAAAAGACCTTTAGCATCTCCAGCGGAACCGGTACGGTGGTGGTAATGTCCATCAAAACGATGTAATCCTTTCCTGGATTGCCGTTAATATCGTACAGCGGCACCCCGTCATACATCTCGGAGCCGGCTGTGGTAATGATATTGCGGTCAAAAACACTGTCGCCCTCCCGCACCAAAGAGGTCGCCTTTGCTGGCCCCATGCCGGTCGAGGACTTGATTTCAAAATCGGCGTTAAAGACGTTAAACACGTCTACCATCTCTTCCTCGGCGAATACCGCCGCAGGAATCGTCATGATGCTTGCCATAACCGAAAGGGATGTCACAAGCGACAGGGCCCTGGTTAAAAATTTCTTCATTTCTTTCCTCCATATTCTGCTGCCTGCCGTTTAGCCTTTGACGGCGCCGTCTGCCAGACCGGCAACAAAGTATTTATTTGCCACCGCAAATACAATCAAAACGGGTACCAGCGCTATCACCGTTCCGGCGAGCATAAGATTCCACTGGGAAGCTCCCTGACCGGAATTTTTCAGCGCCATGATTCCTACAATTAACGTCTGCTGCTCCGGCCGGGTCATGGTGAACATAGCCGGCATTAAATAGCTGTTCCAGCTGGCATTAAAGGTCAGCACTGCAATGGTTGCCATAATCGGCTTTAAAAGCGGCAGGATAATTCTGAAAAAGATTCCCGTAAAGGTACAGCCGTCAATCTTGGCCGATTCGTCCAGCTCTTTAGGCAGGGATCCGACAAAGCTCCGTACCAGATACATATTGACAATCGGAATACCAAAGCAGGTGATCACCAAAAGGCCTACCAGGGATTTGTTCAGATTCAGCAGTGACAGCACCTCAAACTGCGGATAAATCGTAATGGAGCCTAAACTGATAAACATCAGCGAGGAAAACACCGCAAAAATCAGTTTCTTTAGCTTAAAGTTTCCCCGTTCAAAAACATAGCCCGTTACCGCCGAGGTCAACAGCGTGATCACTACCGAAGCCACCGTAAACCAGATGCTGTTAAAAAGCATTTGTCCAACCCGCATAACGTCGGAGGTCCAAGCCGCCACATAGTTATCCATGGTCCACTTTTCCGGGAAGATCCGTTCCGGGTTTGCCATAATCTCTACATTGGTTTTAAAGGAGGATGCAATGACATAAACCAAAGGGAATAGAATAATAATCAGCATCACAGCGAGAAATATGTATATCAAAATTTTATGGGATAATCTGACTCTTCCTTCGTTCACGTTTCACACCTCCGTTTAATATAATTCCGTAACCTTCCGGGTCGCGCGCATATACAAAATGCCGATTGCGGCACAGATAATCGATGAAATAATACTGATTGCACACCCGTAACCGATATTGATGCTGCTGCCCGAGGCAAACCCCGGCAAAAACGTCTTAATGACATACGCCTCTGCCGTCAGGGTTTTCCCCGCCGGTGCGCCGTTGGTCATGACAATGATGTACTCGCCCACACGAAGGGTTCCGTTAATCGCCAAAAGCAGAATGGTCTGAAAGACCTTTGCAATCATGGGAACCGTAATCTTAAAGAATTTTGTACAAACGCCTGCACCCTCCATATCGGCAGCCTCGTATAATTCCTTTGGCACGTTGGACAGCGCTGCGGTGAAGTAAACTACATTGGTTCCCATATTTGACCATATACCGCCGAGAATCAGCACAAACAGCGCTGACCATTTTCCTCCGAACCAGTCAATAGGCGCATTGATGATGCCGAGCTTGCTCAGCCAGGCATTGGCAAGGCCAAACACATCAAAGATATTGGAAAAGATGATGCCGACAATCGCCACGCTGATAACGCAGGGCATATAATAGAGATTCCGAAATAGGTTGGAGCCCCGAAGCCCCTTGCTAAGCAAAACCGCCAAAATCAGTGCCAGAGGTATCTCAATGGGCAGCTTAATCAGCAGAAACTGCAGTGTCACAATCCAGCCCCGCCAATAGTCACTGCCTTTTGTAAACAGAGTCACAAAGTTCTCCAGGCCGACAAAGCGGGTGTGGTTTGGTACCATATCATAAAAGTAAAAGGCCTTCAGCGCCGACCACAACAGCGGATAGATTGTGAACACCAAAAATCCGATAATCGGAAGTCCCAGCAGCAGATAGCACTGTGTCTGATCTGAACTCTTTAGTTTCTCCAGCAGGGAAACACGTCCCGCCTTCTTGTTTTCTTTAATCTTTACAGCATCCAACGATGAATCGCTCCTTGTTATTATGATCTTGTGAGTTTCCAGTCAGGATAGATGAATGGAGACGGATCGTAGTCAGGATGAAGCTCCTGATACTTGGCTATGCCATCGTTTTGTTTCTTTTCATAATCCTTAAAGGTTTTCTCCACCTCTTCCGGAGATGCCATTTCACTGAGCATCTCTATGCAGAGATCGCTGATATTCTTTTCGCCGGTCATTTCACTCTTTACAGTAAGAGGCGGACATTTGCTAAAGGGTACAAAGCTTGCAAAGGTCTTCCAGTTCTCCATGTTATCGGGGATTTCCACATCCTTAACCAGGTCGTAGTTAATCGGAATGGAAAGTCCCGACTGGAACAGTTCCACCAGCATTTCGTCACTGGTAAAGTAATCCAAAATGGCAACAATTTTATCCGCACCGATACGGTCAACCGATGCCTTGTTGATTGAGCACAGACCGTCTGCAGAAGCGTACTGCATACCGGCCACAGCACCGGCGTCCTCCACCGGCAGCGGTGCCACGCCCCATTCGATCTTCGCCGGGAACTGCTCGGTCAATACGCCGTAGTCATAACTGCCGGCAATCTTCATTCCGATGCCGCCCTGTCCGAACCGGGCACGCGCAGGGTCGTTGTCAATACCTTCGGTGCCGGGAACACAGCTGCCATCGCGTTTCATTTGAATCATGGCGTTCATTACGGTAATCTGCGCATCATAGCAGAAGGTTCCGGTCCGGGGATCATAGGCATCGGTCATACCGTTGATTGCAGAAGACGCCATGTTGATATCCGTGGTGTAAAAGCCGCCCCATTTTCCCGGGAAGATGATGCCGTATTCCTTTTTATCGGGATTGGTAAGCTTTTTGGCATATTCCACCATCTCATCCCAGGTGGCCGGCGTTTTCGGCTCGCCGTTTTCATCCACCAGCCCGGCGTCCTTAAACATCTGCTTATTATAAATTAAGCCGTAGGTACCCGATGTAATCGGCAGTGTATAGGTCTTACCCTGGTATTGATGTCTGATCTCTAACGCATTGCCGCCAAACTTTTCCAAAAGCTTTTCGGTACCGTCGATTTCCTCAAGCGGCGCAATTTGATCCTTTTGTGCCCGCATCTCAATCTGATAGGTATTGAATAAATCCGGAGCCTGACCCGAGGTATACGCCAGATTGAGCATTTCCTCCATGTCACCCTCTTTGGTTACATACTCCAGTTCAATGCCCTTTTCCGTCCCGACCGTTTCGTTAAACCGATTAAACTTCTCCTGCATAAAAGCCTTATCATGACCATTGCTTCTCCACCATACCACCTTGGTCACCTCGGTGGCAGCCTCCTTTTTGGCCGCACCGCAGCCCGCAAATACCGATGTCATCATCATCGCAGCCAAAACGCCGGCAAACAGCTTTCCTCTTTTCTTCATACTACCCCTCATCCTTTCTTAAAATAAAATATGGCTGATAACTGAGCCATTTCTTATTTTTCATTATACATCAGAACCTTTTGTTTTTGAAGTTTAAAAAACATATGCTTTTTAACCTAATCCCCTTTTATCGAGCCATTTTTTTCC
>CATVQN010000014.1 GCA_958346135.1 uncultured Eubacteriales bacterium
ATATAATAGAGAAAATTTGGGTGTAAAATCGTTTTTTGCCGGCAACGGCAAAAAAATTTTGCCCAAAATCAGGTAAAGGTGTTTTTCTTTATGAACCGAGGGAGAAACAGCCGTAATGATAAAGGAGAATTGAAGGGGGAATTGGTTTTGCAAAAACTAAGAGGTAAGGATTATGTATTGGGATTGCAGCATATGTTTGCAATGTTTGGCGCAACGGTTTTAGTGCCGCTGCTGACAGGACTCAGTGTTTCTACGACTCTGCTGATGGCGGGACTCGGAACGCTTTTGTTTCATCTGATTACCGGGGGAAAGGTTCCGGCCTTTTTAGGCTCGTCCTTTGCGTTTTTAGGGGGCTATGCAGCCATCGCACCGCTGATTGACGGTCAGCCTAATCTGGAAATGCTGCCATATGCCTGCTTAGGCGTGGTCTTTGCGGGGCTGTTGTATCTTGTGCTTGCACTTTTGTTTAAGCTTTGTAACGTCAAAAACGTCATGAAATTTTTCCCGCCGGTTGTCACCGGTCCTATCATTATCGCAATTGGATTGATTCTGGCGCCGTCAGCAATTGGTAACTGTCAGAACAATTGGCCTATTGCCATTATAGCCTTTGCCACGATCGTGATTTGTAATGTCTGGGGCAAGGGAATGGTCAAGATTATTCCGATTCTCATTGGTATTGTAGTATCTGTGGCCGTATCCATTGTGATGCAACTTTGCGGTGTCGAAGTATTTGATCCGGCAAAACTTGCAGCTTTGCGTGAGGCAAAATGGATTGGACTTCCCATTGATTTTAGCCGTTCGGTATTTGCGGTCAGCGACGGTGCAAAAGCGGCAACTGCTATTTTGGCGATTATGCCCATTGCGCTGGCCGCTATGATGGAGCACATCGGTGACATTTCTGCCATCAGTTCCACCGTTGGCAAAAACTTTATTGCCGAGCCGGGTCTGCATCGTACCTTGCTGGGTGACGGACTCGCAACCTCGTTTTCCGCTCTGTTCGGCGGCCCCGCCAATACGACATATGGCGAGAATACCGGCGTTCTGGCGCTGACAAAGGTCTATGATCCCAGAGTGATTCGGATTGCCGCTTATTTTGCAATTATTCTGTCCTTCTCTCCGAAAATTGCGGCTTGTATCAGTTTGATACCCGCTGCGGTCATTGGCGGTGTTTCTTTGATTCTCTACGGAATGATTTCCGCAATCGGTACCAGAAATCTGGTGGAGAACCGGGTGGATTTGTCCAAGAGCAGAAACATCATTATTGCCGCTACCATTTTGGTATCAGCGCTTGGCTTTAACGCAGTGGGCGGTATCTCGTTCAGCGTATTTGGTACCACCATTACTCTGACCGGTCTTGCTATTGCTGCGATTTTGGGTATTGTGTTAAACGCAGTGATGCCCGGTAAGGATTTTGAGTTTGTAGCCGATGAAAACCAAGCTTCTGAAAAGGGTGTAGATTTTAAACTTTAATAAAAGAAAAGAGGAACCGTTATGGGTAAGCTGTATGTTATGGATCATCCGCTGATTGCACATAAGATTGCAATGCTGCGGAGTAAGGATACTCCGGTCAGGGATTTTCGTGCGCTGGTAAACGAGATTGCACTGCTAATGGGGTATGAGGCAACAAAGGATTTGAAACTGACCGAAATTGAGGTAGAGACTCCGATTACAACCACGAAGGGGTATGTGGCAGAGCGTCAGGTTGCGCTGGTGCCGATTCTCCGTGCCGGTCTGGGAATGGTAGACGCACTGATGAGCTTGATCCCGGCGGCTAAGGTGGGACATATCGGACTTTATCGGGATCACGAGACTCTGCAGCCGGTGGAGTATTACTGTAAGCTGCCCAGCGATATTGAGCAGCGTCAGGTTCTGGTGCTGGATCCTATGCTTGCTACCGGCGGGAGTGCCAGTGCAGCCATCTCCTTTATCAAAAAGCGCGGAGCTAAGAATATCAAGCTGGTTTGTGTGATTGGCGTCCCGGAAGGAGTAGAGGCTGTGCAAAAGGCGCATCCGGATGTGGATATTTATGTTGCAGCATTGGACGAAAAGCTAAACGAGAACGGATATATCGTTCCCGGCCTGGGAGATGCGGGCGATCGGCTTTTTGGTACATTATAGTTTTAACTTGCCGGACAGGCTTTCTTGGAATTTTAAACACAGGCGAAGAAAAATTTCTTTGCCTGTGTTTTTCTTTGTCCGAGTTTCGGTTCTAAACCCGGACAAAGCCTCATAGAATCCTATAAAAGCGAAAACCAAAGAGGTGATGAATATGAATCAGCTGCGAATATGCGGCGTACTGCCCTATCTGCCGAAAGAGATTCGTGAAAAGGTGGAGCAGGCAGCCTTAAAGGACTGGCTGGAGATTGAAGAAGTCAGGCTCCGGGCGGATGCGCCGCTGACGCTGGGAATTTGGGGAGAGAACTGTTTTTTAACGCCGGCAGGAGGGATAACCAATCATGAAGAAGATGCTTACCATGTTACACCGGAGGAGGTCCAAAGCGCCTTCGCCGCCATTTGTGAAAATTCGGTCTATGCCCATGTGGATGAGATCCGTCAGGGGTTTCTTACCCTTAAAGGGGGTCATCGTGTGGGGATATGCGGAAAAGCGGTCACCGAAGAAGGGAAAATCAAAACGTTCCGGGAGGTCAGCTCGCTGAACTTTCGGATTGCACATGAAATCATCGGAATTGCAGACGGAATTATGGATTCCATCGTCCAGGGAACTCGGGTGAACAGCGTGCTTATTATCTCACCGCCGCAGACCGGAAAGACTACCTTGATCCGGGATGTGACCCGGCAGATTTCCAACCGCGGCTTTAAAACCGGGGTGGCAGACGACCGGGGCGAATTGGCAGCACTCTATGGCGGCGTGCCTCAGAATGATGTGGGGGCCCAAACAGATGTCATTGACAATGCGCCCAAAGCACAGGCTATTTCCATGATGCTTCGTACCATGTCTCCTAAGGTGATTATCAGCGACGAAATTGCCTGTGAAGAGGACGTAGCCGCTATTCGTCTTGCCCATGGCACGGGAGTTGCCATTGTTGCCACAACCCACGGCTCCGACATCGAGGAGGTCAAGCGACGGCGGTTGCTAAAGCCTTTGTTTCAGGACGGTGTATTTCAAAAGGCTATTTTGATGCACCGGGATTTTTCTACCTTGGAGTCCGTAACCTATACCCAATCTGTAGAGCTATGATGAAATGTCTGGCTGATATCATTGTTGTTCTGGGCTGCGGCTATGTAGGTGCTGTGTTTGCCTCTCATATCGATATTCGGGTGCGGCAGCTGGAGATGCTGGAAGCGGTACTGACTAGGCTGGGGTTTAATATTGGATTTTTATCCCTGCCTTTTGCAAAAGCACTGCAGCGTGCTTCTTGTGAGTCGGATGCAGTATGCAGACTTTTAGAGAATACTGCAGAGCGAATGCAGAAAAGCCCGGGTCTCTTGCCAGAACGGGCGTTTGAGGAGGCAATGCAGCGTTTTGGCAGCTCCCTGTGTTTAAAGGAGCCGGAGCTGGATGCTCTGCGAGAGCTATTGACATACGCAGGGCGCGGAGACGAAGCAAACACCATGAACAGTATTCGGCTGACTGCCGCAAAGCTGCAGCTGGCACGAGAAGATGCTTTAGCCTTGCGAAGCCGTGACGGCAAGCTCTACAGAGGGCTGGGGTTTCTGGCCGGTATGCTGATTGTGGTTTTGCTGGTCTGACCGGAGAGAGGATGGAGTTATGGATGGGGTAGATTTAATATTTAAGGTGGCTGCTATCGGTATTTTGGTGGCGGTACTCAATATGCTTCTGGTTCGTGCCGGCAGAGATGACCAGGCTATGATGACAACCATTGCAGGATTGGTCGTGGTCTTAATGATGGTCATTCAGGAGATCAGTAACCTGTTTGACACCATCAAAAACGTCTTTGGTTTATAGCCATGGAAGTGATACGAATTATTGGTATCGGTCTGGTTGCAGCGGCTTTGTCGCTGTTGCTGAAACAGCAGCGGCCGGAGCTTGCTTTCGCCCTGCCGATTCTAGGAGCAGCTGCTATTTTTCTGGTTCTTGCGCCGTATTTGCAGGCGATTCTCTCCATGTTTACGGATATTGCGGGACAGGTAGGAATTGAGAGCCGGTATTTGAGATTGATTATTAAGATGATAGGAATTGCCTATCTGTGTCAGTTTTCGGCAGAGCTGTGCAAAGACGCAGGGGAAGCCTCCATCGGCGGGAAAATTGAGCTTGCCGGTAAGCTGCTGATTCTTTCGCTTTCCATGCCGATTATCTACAAGCTGCTGGGGCTGGTGAGCTCCATTATCAATTTTTAGGCATAAGAGAGTGTGGAGGAAGATGCGAAGGATAACGGTACTTTTCGCTTTGCTTTTATGTCTGCCGCTGTGTGTGTTTGCCGCAGACGAATCGGAAAATGAACAGCAGAAACTGGCATCGGAAATTTTGGATACCTATGCGGACTTTTACGGTGACATTTTTGAACAGGGAATAGAGAACGCCGGACTCTCCGGTGCATTTACCAATTTGATTCCTGAATTTGAATTTCGGGATATGCTTCGGCAGCTCACCGGCGGAAAGACAGAAATTTCGCTCTCCGATATCCTTCACCTTCTGATTCGGTGCCTTTTGGGTGAGGTTTACCGAAGCCTGAAGCTGATGGCCATGGTGCTGGCGGCGGCAATTCTCTGTTCCTACCTTACGGGAATGCAGGAGGGCTTTGGAAAAAAGGGAGTGAGCCAAGCCGCATATTTTGCCTGCTATATTGTCATTGCGGGTGTGGCATCGGCTTCGTTTTACGATGCCGCCGGTTGCGTCAGTGAAGCTATTCACAGTATCTCGGTGTTTATGAAGATGATTGTGCCCGTTGTCATGACAACATTGGTAACCAGCGGCGCGATCATTTCGGCTTCGGTATTCGAGCCGGTGCTTTTGACCATTGTCGGTGTCGCTGTAGAGGTTATCCAGGGTCTGTTTATTCCCCTGGTGATGATTGCTACTGCGCTGAATATTGTGAACGGAATATCGGATAAATTTAAGATCGACAGGCTAATTAAGTTTTTGAATCAGTGTATCAAATGGGGACTCAGTATTATGCTGACGATTTTTGTCAGCACCGCCGGTATCCAGAGCATTGCCTCCGCCGGGGCAGATGGCCTGACGGTAAAGCTGACAAAGTTTGCGGCCTCCAATCTGATTCCGGTGGTGGGCGGGATCCTGTCTGAGTCGGTGGAAACGGTAATGAACTGCAGCGTCCTGATTAAAAACTCGGTAGGACTTTTGGGAATTTTATGTCTTGCGGTGATTGCGGTGACGCCTCTTTTGAAGATAGCGGCTATTTTGTTGATTTTCAGGCTGACGGCAGCGGTTTCCGAACCGGTTACCGAGCCTAGAATCGTAAACTGCATTTCGGTTTTAGCCAATTCGGTTTCGATACTCTTTTCCATGCTGGCGGCGACTACGGTGATGTTTATTATCATTCTGACTATTATCATCAATGCGGGAAATACCGTCATCATGCTAGGGAGGTGACAAAATGCTGGAGCTGCTGAAGCAATGGGCCGTGACGCTGGCAGGTGTCGTCATTTTCGGCTCTCTCTGTGAGGTGATTTTGCCGGAGGGCAGCTTTCAGAAATATATTCGTTTGGCGGTGGGATTGCTCTTGGTGTTTACCTTAATTGCGCCTCTCAGACAGTTTTTGCAATTGGACTTTTCCGGGACGGAACTTTTTGACTCCGGAACTCAGGCCTATCTACAGCGTGAGGAGATGGAGGAGCAGCAAAAGACCGATGTGATTCGTATCTATATACAAAATCTGAACCAGAAGATGCAGCAGTCTCTTCAAACAGAGCTTGGAGAAACCGATCCGGAGGTTCGCTGTCAGGTAGAGGAGGGGGCGGAGAATTTCGGAAATATCCGGGAGGTCTTGGTTCTGCTGAGGACGAACCGGGATGAGTCGGCCTCGGCAGAAATTAAAAAGATATTACAGCGGGAATACGGTGTTAATGAGAAACGGATTACAGTTCGGTATTTAAAGGAGCGGGACGAATGAAGAAGGATGCGCTGCGGCAGCTGTTTCAGACGCCGGAGCCGGAGAACGGCGGAGAGAAAAAAAGACCCAATCCGGTGATTGTTTGGATTTTAATTGCCGCCATTGCCTTTTTGGCGGTCAGCAGTTTTTGGGGAGGAAAAAAGAAAGAGCCCAGTGAACAGTCGAAAACGGAGACTCCGGCCGCAGAACAAAGTGATAAAGAGGAGTATTTGCGGCAAATGGAAGAGCGGCTTGCAAAGACGCTGGAAAAGATTGACGGAGCCGGAACCGTTTCGGTGTTTATCAATATAGAGAGCGGAGGTGAAAAAATCCTTGCAACCGATCAGAACCGAAAAAGCAGCAGTGAGACCCGAAGCGATACGGCAGAGGTCAGTGAGGAACAGGAGCAGAGCGTGGTGCTCAGCGGCCAGAGCACCGGACAGAGCCCCTATGTGGTGGGCGAGAAGATGCCGGTTCCCGGTGGTGTTCTTGTGGTGGCCGAGGGAGCAAAGGATGAGAAGGTGAGATGTGAAATGTATGAGGCGGTACGGGCTTTGTTTGGATTGTCCGCACACAGAATAAAAATAACATATTAAATGCTGAACAGGAGGAGTGCAGGATGAGTCAGAATCGGAAGTTTAAGTTTAAAGGAAAACAGGTTTTGCTGCTGGGATTGGCGGCGCTGGTGATTACGGCGGGGTATTACCGGTGGACGGTGGAAACGGAGAAGTACAACAGTGTTCCGGTAGTCAGTGAAACACTGCCTGCTAACGGTGAAAACCAAGAGGAGAATAAAGAGGCAAAAAACGAAAATCAGGAAAATGCTTCTCAGGAAGGCGAGAAGGCAGAAAATCAAAATCAGAGCTTGGCACAGCTGCGGCAGGAGCGGGACAGCGCCCGCAGCGAGGCTATGGAACAGTGGGAAAAGACCGCCAAAAGCAGCGAGACCGGTGCTGAGACTAACCAGGAGGCTGAAAAAAAGGTAAAGGCTGCAAACGAGTATAGCGAAAAGGAGAAGTCCATTGAGACGTTGGTAAAGGCCAAGGGGTTTGAGGATTGTTTCGCACATGTAAACGAAGCCGGTGTAACGGTTCGGGTGAAAGGCGGAGAGATTAACGGCTCCAAGGTGGCGCAGATTAAGGATATTATTGTGGCTGAAACCGGTGTGGAAGTGAGGAATATCAGAATCAGCGCAGAATAGAGTAAAATTGCCGAAAGAAAAGAATGAAAAGTTTGCAAATTTACCATTGTAATCTACATTCCGGTGTGTTATAATATCTAAAACGGGAGGATTTGTGAGAGAAAGACGGAATTGTGGTCTCCCCCGGAAAATGGTTAGGAGGAATTCGTGATGGAAAATACGGTCAACCCGGAAATTACAACAAACGGGAATGTGAATATTGCAGATGAAGTGGTTTCGGTCATTGCGGCTCTGGCGGCGTCCGAGGTGAAGGGAATTGCCAGCATGGGCGGCGGAATTGCCGGCGGCTTTGCGGAATTGCTTGGAAAAAAGAACCTTTCCAAGGGCGTGAAGATAACGGTTACCGATAAAAATGTAGTTCTGGATCTTTCGGTGATTGTGGAATACGGCGCAAAAATTCCGGAGGTTGCATGGGAACTTCAGGAAAAGGTGAAAAACGAAGTGGAGGCTATGACCGGACTGACGGTTACCGCTGTTAATATATCGGTGGACGGAGTGAATGTTCCCAAGGCGGAGGCTGAGACAGAGGAGCCGGCGGCGGAAGTTGATTCGGAAACGGCAGAAAATGAGGCTGTAGGAGAGGAATCTTCTGCGGAGCCTGAGAAAAAGAACCAAGAGAATGATACGACGGAGGAATAGTCCCTCATGATAAACAGAAGAAAAGCAAGAGAATACGCCTTTATCCTGCTATTTGAGTACCGGTTTCAGCCGGATTGTATTCAGGAGATTTTAGAGGATTTCTTTGCGGAGAATGAGACCGGCGATCAGGGTGATTATATCCGGCGTACCGTGGAGGGCGCCATCTCCCATCTGGAGGAGATTGACGGCGTGATTGCCCGGTATGCCAAGGGCTGGACGACAGAGCGGATCTCGGTGGCATGTATGGCGGTGATGCGGCTTGCAGTCTATGAGATTCAGTATGATGAGAGTATCCCGGCCGGGGTGTCGGTAAATGAGGCAGTGGCCTTAGCAAAAAAATATGACGGCGAGGAATCGGCGCCCTTTGTTAATGGAATTTTGGGAAAATTCAAGGATTCCGTGAAGTAACAGCCGAGCTCCTTATTGTATGCATTATAACAGGGCGGCAGAAATACGGCCGCTCTGTTTCGATATTTTGGTACTGCGCACCAACCGAGCACAATCGTGCTTTGTCGGTACGCTGCCAAAGAAAATGGGGAAATAACAATGCAGGAGAGACAAGCGTTATCGGTTACGCAGATCAACTTATATATCAAGGAAATCATGAATCGGGATGCGGTTCTGACGGATGTTCTGGTCAAGGGTGAGCTTTCTAACTTCAAGGCGCATTCTTCGGGGCATATGTATATGTCTTTAAAGGACGAGACCGGCGTGATGCGGGCGGTGATGTTTCGCAGCAGTGCAGCTAAATTGAATTTCAAGCCTGAAAATGGAATGAAGGTAGTTGCACACGGCAGAATCACGGTATATGAGCGGGATGGTCAGTATCAGCTCTATATCGACCATATGCAGCAGGACGGTATCGGCGATTTATATGTGGCTTTTGAACAGCTGAAAAACAAGCTGAGTGCCGAGGGATTATTTGATCCGGCGCATAAAAAACCGCTGCCGAAGTATCCTAAAAAGGTTGGCGTAGTGACTGCTCCCACCGGGGCGGCCATTCGGGATATTATCAATGTACTTTCTCGGCGGTTTTCTTATTCAGACGTGGTGCTGTATCCGGTTTTGGTGCAGGGCGAGAACGCCGCACCAAGTATTGTGCAGGCCATTCGGTATTTCAATGAAAATCATGGTGCTGACGTTCTGATTGTAGGGCGAGGCGGCGGTTCCATTGAGGATTTGTGGGCATTTAATGAGGAAATTGTGGCAAGAGCCATCTATGACAGTGAAATTCCGATTATTTCCGCAGTGGGGCACGAGATAGACTTTACTATTTCCGATTTTGCGGCGGATTTGAGAGCCCCAACTCCTTCGGCGGCGGCAGAATTGGCGGTTCCGGCACAGACGGAACTCATGGAGAAATTCAATAACGTTTATACCAGGCTTTACGGACAAGCCGGCCGTATTATAGAACGAGGGCGACTGCGGCTGAAAAGTTTAAGCGAGCGTCCGGCATTTCTAAATCCGATGCTTAAGATCAATGAGGAACGGATGTACTTAGACCGGTTGTATCAGGATCTAACCGCTCGGACGGTCAGGATTTCGGAGCAGAAACGAAAAGAATTGGGAATTGTCGCCTCCAAGCTGGATGGGCTTAGCCCGCTGGGGACACTGACACGGGGATTCTCGGTGGCTAAGGGCAAGGACGGCAAGGTGGTGCGCTCTGTTTCTCAGGTACAGCCGGGTGACACCATGACTGTGCTGGTGGAGGACGGTCGGATTTTGGCGTCTGTGCAGAGTGCCGAAAAAGGGGAGTTACCGCAGTGTATGGCGGAGAAAGAGAGATAATGTAATGGATACGAAACAGAATTTTGAGACCAATTTAAAAGAATTAGAGGGTGTGGTCAAGGCACTGGAGGGCAATGAGATTTCTCTGGATGAGATGCTATCCCTCTTTGAACGGGGGATTCGGCTGACCCAGGAGTGTACGGCGGCACTGGATACTGCAGAGCAGAAAATTTCCATTCTTATGAAAAATCGGGAAACCGGTGAACTGGAGGAACAGCCCTTTGCGGGACTTGGAGAATAATATGAATTTTAAGGAACAATATCAAGCGTACTTAGAACCAATTAACCGGGAGATTGCGGTGGCATTTTCGGTGCCGCAGCTGCCCCAGAAGCATGTCTTTGAAGCGATGCACTATGGAATCTCCGGCGGCGGAAAACGAATTCGTCCGGTTTTGACCATGGCAGTCTGTGATATGCTGGGCGGCAGCCTTTCAGATGCGGCAAGGGTGGGTTGCGCCATTGAGGCAATTCATAATTATTCCTTGATCCATGATGACCTTCCCTGTATGGATAATGACGATCTTCGCCGGGGGCGGCCGTCCTGTCACAAGGCCTACGGTGAGGATATTGCTCTTTTGGCAGGAGATGGACTTTTAAATCGAGCGTTTGAGCTGCTCTCCGCTATGGAGCGGTATGAGTCTATGACGCCTACTGCAGTTTTGAAGGCAGTCCGAATTATTGCAGAGGCTTCCGGTGCCTTTGGCATGATTGGCGGGCAGGTGATGGATCTGGAAGGTGAGAACCGCAGCGATGTAACTTTGGCGGAGCTGACGGAGTTGCACAAGCGGAAAACCGGGGAGCTGATTCGAGCTGCGGCGGCCTGTGGTTGTCTTTGTGCGGGGATTTTGGATCCGAAAAATGAAAAATATCAAAAAATAATAGAATTTTCTGTAAATTTGGGGTTGGCATTTCAGATAAAAGATGATATACTGGATGTTACGGGAAAGGAAGAAATTCTGGGCAAACCTATCGGCAGTGACGCACAGCAGCATAAGAATACCTTTGTGACTTTTATGGGGCTTGAGGCGGCAGAGATAGAGCTTGAGCGGCTGACCGCAGAGGCAAAAGCGGCACTGGATGGATTGTTACATACAGAATTTTTAATCGGGTTTGCTGATTATTTGTTAAACCGGGATTGTTGAGGAGTCTATATGG
>CATVQN010000015.1 GCA_958346135.1 uncultured Eubacteriales bacterium
GCTGAATGTATTTGGCTTTTTATTATATCTTGTCAGCTGGATTCCCATCGGAATGCTGGGAGCGCTGAGACATACAAAAAAGAATTGGTATCACACCGAGCATAAACCGGATATGTGATATCGGATTGGAGACTATTATGTGCGGAATCGTTGGTTATGTTGGGAGCAAACAGGCAGCGCCTATCCTTTTGGATGGTCTGAGCAAACTGGAATACCGTGGATATGACTCAGCAGGAATTGCAGTTATGACACCAAACGGTATTGATGTTCAGAAGTCAAAGGGCCGTCTCTCTGTACTTTCGGATAAAATTGATGGAGGAAATTCCATGATCGGAACTATGGGAATCGGCCATACACGCTGGGCAACCCACGGAGAACCCTCTGATACTAACTCCCATCCCCATTTGAGTAACTCCGGAAGATTTGCCGTGGTACATAACGGTATTATTGAAAATTATATCCGGCTTCGGGAGTTTTTGACGAAAAAAGGCTTTTCCTTTATCTCGGAAACCGATACAGAGGTCATTGCCCATCTGGTAGAGTATTACTATGACGGCGACATTCTTGATGCTGTAATTAAAGTGATTAACAAGGTAGAAGGTTCTTATGCGCTTGGCATTCTCTGTGCCAATGACCCCGACTTTTTCATTGCCGTTCGGAAAGAAAGTCCTTTGATTGTAGGCCTCGGTCAAGGCGAAAACTATATCGCCTCGGATATTCCGGCCATTTTGTCGCACACCCGTGATGTATATTTTCTGGAAAACAACGAAATTGTGGTTTTAAATTCCCATTCGGTAAAAATCTATAATACCGACCGTGAGGAAATCCACAAAGAAATCTTTAAAGTCAACTGGGACATTTCTGCTGCCGAAAAAGGCGGCTATGAACATTTCATGTTCAAAGAAATTATGGAGCAGCCGCGGGCTCTGCGGGAAACCATCAGTCCCAGAATCAAGAACAGTAAAATTGACCTTGATAATATTTCGCTGACTGCGGACTATCTGCGTTCCATTCAAAAAATATATATTGTTGCCTGCGGCAGCGCCTATCATGTGGGTGTAGTTGGAAAATATATCATTGAGGATATGCTGCGGATTCCTGTGGAAGCCTCTATTGCCTCGGAATTTCGATACATGAATCCTATAGTTGACGAAAACTCTCTGGTGCTTGTAATCAGTCAGTCCGGTGAAACGGCAGATACGATTGCGGCGATGCGTGAGGCTAAAAATTTAGGAGCCCGTACCTTTGCGATTGTAAATGCGGTGGGCAGTGCCATTGCCCGTGAGGCTGATGATGTTCTTTATACCTGGGCCGGCCCCGAAATCGCTGTTGCAACCACCAAAGCGTACAGTACGCAGCTGACCGCTATCTACCTGTTTGCACTCTATGCAGCACAGGAGCTGAATTTGCTTTCTGACGGAAAGTTTGCTTCTTATATTCAGGAGCTGGAGGCACTTCCGGAGAAAATTGATCATATTTTAAATAATAAAGGCGATATACAGTATATTTCCTCTCTGTATTATAACAGCAAGAGCATCTTCTTCCTGGGACGGACGCTGGACTATGCGGTAGCACTGGAAGGCTCCTTAAAATTAAAGGAAATTTCTTATATTCACTCAGAGGCCTATGCCGCCGGCGAACTGAAACACGGCACCATTGCTCTGATTGAACCGGGAACTGTTGTGGTTGCTCTTTGCGGCGTTGATGCCTTGTATGACAAGATGCTCAGTAACATCAAAGAGGTGAAAGCCCGTGGCGCTGTTGTCATTGCAATTACAAAAGAAGGACATACTGATATTGCCAAAGAGGCGGATCATGTCATCTATGTTCCGGACTGCGGACCGCTGACTCTGCCTTCGGAAATGGTAATTCCTCTACAGCTGTTTGCCTATTATGTTTCATCACTCAAGGGTCTGGATATTGACAAACCTCGTAATCTTGCTAAATCCGTAACCGTTGAATAGAGCATAAAAAAGCAAATAACAAAATTTTAGCTCTGTTTTCAGCGAACGAAAAGCCTATGCACATTCTCGTGCATAGGCTTTTATGATTCTTGCATTTTTCCTGATCATACGCTCGGAGAAATTTCGATAAATTTAGATTTTATCTAACTTCAAAATTGCACAGCACCTTACTGCGCCCGATGCTTCTCTTCAATGCGTTCCTTAATCATCATATCCTTGACCTTCATCAGACGAATCTGTGTACTTCGCTCGTTTTCATCCAGCTTCATGGTGATATACCGTATTTTTTCCTGATAATCTGGTATCATAACGTGTTCTAAGGCATTTACACGCCGACGTGTCTTTTCGATTTCGGCTGCCATTAGCTGACACGCCTTTTCCTTCCCCGCAAGCTCCAGCATCTGCGGAAAAACATCTGCCAAGCTCTTGACTGCATCATCAAGATCGGCCGAGGTAAAACCGTAGCCATAGGAATAAATGTCATTTTGATCCGGTGTTCGGGTCTGATATTGAAATTCCGGGATCTCAACGCTCATTACATTTTTGTAATCCACCTTCAAGGAAACGGATTGCTTCGGCGTCATTAGCGCCGTATGAAGAGCTGCATGATTCATAACCGCACTGGCTAAAACAAAATTCTGATTCGCACTGCGGATTCCTTCTTCCACCTTTTGCCGGAGTGCCATGTTTTCCCGCACCATTTCCAGGAACTGACGCATAAGCTCATCCCGTTTATCCTTCAGCAGCTTATGTCCCTTCAGCGCCGTTGCTAGCTTTCGTTTGAGCCGGGTCAATTCCATTCTGGTGGGATTAACCTGCGTCGTTGCCATAGGCTCCCTCCTTATAGTAGAGATCCAAATACTCATCTTTGATACGCTTTAACTCGCTTCGGGGAAGGATAGATAAAAGCTTCCAGCCAATATCCAGTGTTTCTTCAATGTCCCGGTTTGTCTGATAGCCTTGAGAAACATATTCATTTTCAAAGGCATCTGCAAACTTTGCATATTTTTTGTCCATCTCTGTCAGTGCAGCCTCACCCAGAATGACCATCAGCTCTTTGGCCTCTTTACCCCGGGCATAAGCGGCAAACAGCTGGTTCATGGTATCCGCATGATCTTCCCTGGTTTTGCCCTTGCCGATACCCTTATCCTTTAAACGCGACAGGGAGGGGAGTACATCAATGGGCGGTGTTACATTCTTTCGATATAGCTCACGGGAAAGAATAATCTGCCCCTCGGTGATATAGCCTGTAAGGTCGGGAATCGGATGAGTTTTATCATCCTCCGGCATCGTCAGAATCGGAATCAGGGTAATACTTCCGTCCTTTCCCTTCTGTCTTCCGGCACGCTCATAAAGATTGGCAAGGTCGGTGTACATATAACCGGGATAACCACGCCGACCGGGAACTTCTTTTCGTGCAGCGGAAACCTCTCGAAGGGCATCGGCATAGTTCGTAATATCGGTCAAAATAACCAAAACGTGCATGCCTTTTTCAAAAGCCAAATATTCCGCAGCAGTCAAGGCTACACGGGGAGTAGAGATACGCTCTACCGCCGGGTCGTTCGCAAGGTTAATGAACAAAACCGTCCGGTCGATTGCGCCGGTTTCTTTAAAGCTGTCAATGAAGAAGTTTGCCTCTTCAAAGGTAATACCCATCGCTGCAAAAACAACGGCAAAAGGCTCGTTCGTTCCACGCACCTTTGCCTGACGGGCAATCTGGGCTGCAAGCTGTGCATGCGGCAGACCGCTTGCCGAGAAGATCGGCAGCTTCTGTCCACGCACTAAGGTATTCAACCCGTCAATGGCAGACACGCCGGTCTGGATAAATTCCTGAGGATAGTTACGTGCGGTAGGATTCATTGGTAAGCCGTTAATATCTAAGCGATCCTCCGGAAGAATTTCCGGACCACCGTCCGTACAGCGTCCAACACCGTCAAATACACGTCCCAGCATATCCTCGGATACTCCAAGCTCCATGCTATGTCCCAAAAAACGCACCTTGCTTGTCTCCGGATTGATTCCTGTGGCACTCTCAAAAAGCTGAACCAACGCATTGCTGCCGTCAATCTCCAGCACTTTACAGCGTCGGCGTTCACCGTTTTCCAGCTCAATTTCTCCCAAATCGTTATAATTTACATTTTCTACGCCGCGCACCAGCATCAAAGGTCCTGCGACTTCTTCAATGGTTTTATATTCCTTTGGCATCAATATACCTCCTTCTGCTGCAGCTTTCCGGCTTCACTGCTAAGCTGCTGCATAATGGCTTCATATTCGTTCTCCATCTCGTCCAGTGCAACATATTTAAAACGTCCGATACGTTCTCTCACCGGAAGCGCAACCAATGCCTCCACATCCGCTCCCTTGTTGAGCGCATTCATGCATACATCATAGAATCCTAAAATCAGACGCATCATCAAGTGCTGTTTTGCAAGCGGAGTGTAAGTGTCTGTCTCATGGAATGCATTCTGGTGCAAAAAGTCCTCACGGATGGAGCGTGCTGCCTCCAGCTTAAGCCGATCCGGCGCAGAAAGGGCATCCATACCAACCAACTTTACAATTTCTTCCAGTTCTGCTTCCTCCTGCAGCAAACGCATTAGTTCCGTACGCAGCTGCATCCAGTCCTCCTGAACATTTTTATTAAACCATGGCTCTAAGCTGTCTAAATACAAAGAATAACTGTTGAGCCAGTTAATGGCCGGAAAATGTCGTTTATAGGCAAGCTCGGAATCCAGTCCCCAGAACACCTTGACAATTCGCAGCGTCGCCTGAGAAACCGGCTCAGAAATATCACCGCCCGGAGGAGATACGGCACCAATTACCGAAAGTGCGCCTTCTCTATCCTCCTGACCTAAAGCAATTACCCGTCCGGCTCTTTCATAAAACTGCGCCAAACGGCTGCCAAGATATGCGGGATACCCCTCTTCGCCCGGCATTTCCTCCAAACGTCCGGACATCTCACGCAACGCCTCTGCCCATCTGGAAGTAGAATCTGCCATCAATGCAACCGAATAACCCATATCTCTGAAATATTCCGCAATCGTGATTCCGGTATAGATCGATGCCTCACGGGCAGCAACCGGCATATCCGAGGTATTGGCAATCAGTACGGTACGTTCCATGAGGGATTTTCCGGTCTTTGGATCAATCAGCTCCGGAAACTCGTTTAAAACATCTGTCATTTCGTTTCCACGCTCACCGCAGCCAATATAGACCACGATATCTGCCTCTGCCCACTTTGCAAGCTGGTGCTGAACCACGGTTTTACCGCTTCCGAAAGGTCCGGGAACCGCAGCAACACCGCCCTTTGCGATAGGAAACAGAGTGTCGATGACACGCTGACCGGTAATCAGAGGCATTTCCGGCGAAAGCTTTTGACGGTAGGGACGTCCAACACGCACCGGCCACTTCTGCGCCATGGTTAAATTTTGACTTCTTCCCCCATCGTCCAGCGTTGCAATGGTCTCGTCCACCGTAAAGGAACCGGATTCTATTTTCGTAATGTTTCCCTTCATTTTAGGAGGAACCATGATTTTTTGTATCACCACATCGGTTTCCTGAACAGTACCTATGACATCCCCGCCGGTGACAAAATCGCCCACTTTTTTCTCCGGAACAAAGTTCCAACGCTTATCTCTCGGCAGAGCGGGAACCTCGATCCCACGTTTTAGGTTATTGCCGGCAATCTCCCGAATGGCATCCAAGGGTCTTTGAATACCGTCAAACATACTGCCGATCAGTCCGGGACCGAGTTCTACACTCAGCGGAACATCAGTTGATTCCACCATTGCGCCGGGCCCCAGTCCGGAGGTCTCTTCGTAGACCTGAATGGAGGCTTGATCTCCGTGAATCTCAATAATCTCACCAATCAGGCCTTGCTCACCCACTCGAACCACGTCAAACATATTTGCATCGCGCATTCCTTCGGCAATAACCAGAGGACCTGCGACTTTTTTAATCATACCTTTGCTCATTCTATCGTTCTCCTTTGCCAAATCAATCACGGAACAGGATATCCGAACCGACAGCCTTTTCCACCGAATTTTTCACACCGGAAATTCCGGCACCCGTGTTTCCCCAGGCACCCGGAATCAAGATTACTGCCGGAAGTGTTTGCTCCTTGGCGGCTTCGATTTCATCCGGGATTGCAGCCGCTGCTGCCTCGGTAATATAAATAACCCCATAATCTCCGCGGCATAGGTTGTGAAAACACCGTGCAATTTCTTCTTGTGTACTTGCAAAAAATGTATTGAGTCCAAGTGCCGCAAAGCCATAAATACTATCACGGTCACCCAGTACGGCAATACTATTCATATAGCTCCCGCATCCTTTCTCGGATAAGATTTTCATCCAGATGATTCAGTTTTCCCGAAAGGATCAGCCGCACCATCTTGATTTCATTTTCCACCGCCAGAACATAGGCAATAATAGGACCCAGGCCAAAGGATTTTGTCTTTTCAGGCAAAATACGCTCCATCAGCCGGTTATCACACCATTTTTCAAACGCAGAAAGAGAGATTTTCAATGCATCAACCGAACCGGCATAGTCCGTATAACCCAAATATTCATAGATGGCCTCCATATCCTTAGAGGCAGCCAGTGACAGTCTCCGACAATCCAATTCAGCGCAAGGTGCAAGTGCTTTCTGGATAAAATCAGCCGTTTTTTCGGTAAGACAGCAGCGAACTGCAATTTTAATGTTCGTAGATGCCGTCTTCCACCGTGCATATTCCCGAATCAAGGGAATTGCAGATTCCTCACCCGCCTTTGAGATGGTCTCTAGCGTCGTCCGATCCAAATACATATCACAGCCTTGGCCATCCTGAGTTCTGAGTAAGAATTCCAATGCATTTTTTCCGGGCTCAGAAAGAAAAGACGGCAAAAGCTCAAACTTTCGTTCCTTGACTGCTGCCCAAATCTCCTGCGCAGGTACGTTTCCGTATGCCAGAAAAAATTCTTCCGGATCTGCATCGCCGATTTGTGCCTTAACGGAAACCTTGAGATTATGAAAATCCGTTTCATAGCGCAAAATTTTAAATTCCTCCTGGGCAACCGAAAGCTCATCAATAAATTTCCATAGATCCTCTCTTCTGGCATCCATCAGGGATTCCATTTTTCCGGTGTCGCCGGTATATCCTTTATCTCCTAATAGCTGTACTGTCTCCTCATAGGTAGCGGCCGCAAAAAGCTGTTCCACATCCTGACGAGTCAGCAGATCGCTTTCTCGTATATGCGTTCTGGCTACGCCATAGGCATAGGTTTCACTCATCGCGCCGCCTCCTGTCCAAACAAAAGCCGGTTTGCCTCATCACGCAGCAGCTCCATATTTTCGTCAAGCAGAGAACGAAATGTCATATCCACCTCGATTTGACCCAGGCTCAAAAGAAACCCGCCGTCTGCCGAAAGAGGCTCCTCGTCAATCAAGAAGCTGGGATGCTGTTTCTTTAACTCTTTTTTCAGATTCTTGCTGACAATTTCGCCGTCGCGGGGGACAAAATGTAAGATACCGCTTAGATTTTCCGGATATGCAGCCAGACGCCGCAGGACAAATTGCTCATAGGTTTCGTCATCCATCTGCAAAAGCGCCTGATAAGCGGCGTCAATTGCCGCTTCAATCAGCTTCTGTTTTTTCTCCAAAATAATTTGACGGCCCTTGCGCTGTGCAGCCGACGTACTGCGCTCCAAAATATCCTTCGCAGCCTCTTGCGCCGCTTGCATATCCGTCTTTTCTTTTTCATTTAGCTCGTTTTTTACCCGTGAAATTTCCTCACTTGCTTTTTTCTTTGCCGCCTCCAAAATACCTTGGGCTTTGTCCCGGGATTCATCGAGCACCTCATTTAAAATCGTTTCCAATCCAGCCAAAGCTCTCTCTCCTTTCTGCGTAACAGCAGGGACTTAAATGTTGAGCCCTTGGATTCCGACAACAGAAAGAATAGAAACCAGCAGAGCCAGGATGGCATAAGTCTCTACCATTGCGGCAAAGATCATGGATTTACCCATTTGATCCGGGCGTTTTGCAACCAGATTGATTCCGGCAACAGCCGCGCGGGACTGACGGATGGCAGACCATAAACCAACAAAGGCCATAGGCAGACAAGCTGCAAAATACAACAGACCTTTTGCTGTAGAAATCTCTGCCGGTGCACCTAAAATACCGATCTGAGACAGAACCATAAAGGCGATGAGCAGACCATAAATACCCTGGGTACCGGGCAGAAGCTGGAGAATCAAAACTTTACCAAATTTCTGCGGATCCTCGGTTACAACACCGGCTGCAGCTTCGCCCGCCGTACCGACGCCGATTGCTGAACCGATTCCTGCCATAAGCGCTGCCAAAGCCGCCCCTGCCAATGCAAAAACAATACCTAAACTTTCCATTTTACTTTTCCTCCTCAAATTTGTAATACTTTGTATTTACGGCAAACGGAGTATATTTTCTTCCGCCGCCTTCATAAAATTTTCCGAAAAATTCAACAAACTGCAGACGATTGGTGTGTACATAAGCGCCCAGAAGGTTGATCGCCATGTTTAAAGTATGTCCAATCAGAAAAACGACGAGAAAGAGAATGAATCCAACAATACCGTCTCCGAACATACTTCCCATCTTATTAAACACCTGTGCAATGACCCCGGTAGCAAGTCCCAGCGCCAGCAGTCGGGAATAGGATAAAATATCACTCAGATAACTGGTAACACCGTATAGTTCATAGAGTCCTTTTGCAATTCTCTTACCCGGATTCTTGGTGGGCCTGCCCGCAAAAAATACAATGCCAATCGCGCCAATCCCCGCGCAGATTGCGGCAATCTTTCCTGCAGTTGCCGAAAGGACAAATCTAAGGCCTGCCATATCTGCAAACATTTGCAAGGAAAGCAAGTAAACAATACCGCCGCCAACGACCAAGTACCAGCATATCACATCAAAGAATGCCGAAACATAGTCCTTGGATTTGATGCACGCATAGAGGCGCATCGCAAGACCGCCGAAGATGTGGATAATGCCCAGCGCCATAGAGAACACCAGCATTCGCATGGGATTATTGACCGGTGTAAACCATACCGGCGGGATTTCAACAGGATGATGAAAAAAAGTCGTAGACACCACCGTAACGGCATCGCCGAAATAGCTGCCAAACATCACACCCCAAAAAGCAGTAGAAATACCGCAGTATAAAAACATCGTCAAAGACTTTTTAAGTCCGGATTCCATGTTTTTAAATTTCCAAAGCATCAATCCGCAGCCGATGACCATCAACAATCCATAAGCCGCATCGGACAGCATCAGTCCGAAAAGAACGTAATAGAAAACGGCCATTACACTGGTTGGATCCGCCTCTCCTCGTCCCGGCATACTGTAGGTTTCAAGAACGGTTTCCACCGGAGCTGCAAATTTGTTATTTTTCAGCAGCACCGGTGGATCATCCTCATCTGTAACCGGTGTAACTTCTACAGCGGCCTGATACTTTAAAATCAGTTCCTGCTGAATTTTCTCCGATAGATCATGGGGAATATAACCGCTCATCATGAAAATACGTTTCCCCTGGCTGACTTTTTCTAAGACCTCGTACTTTTCAAGACGCATTGTATAATAATCCGCAAGGAAACGTAGCCCGTCACGAGTATCTGCAAAACTTTTAATTTGTTGTTCTCTCGCTTGGATTTCCTCCTGTGCGGCGGCAATTTTACGCCGATGCCGCTCGATTCGTTCCTTTGGTATCATCGAGGTAAATACCGAAGGACGAGAAAAACCCATATTACGCAGCTTTTGTTCCACCAATTCCTTATACTGTTTTCTGCATAATACAAAAACACAGGTCTGTTCCTGAGACTGATGAATCATCTGTATTTCCACTGCCGGAACATTTTCGCCAGGAGCAAATTGCTCCTGAAAGGCTGACAATAACGCCTCGTAGGACTTTGGCTCGGGAAAAATGCCTATCAATGCAGACGTTTTCCTGGTGCCTTCAAAGGTCATTGGCACATCGAGAGTCTGCCAAGACAATAAAGCGTCAATCAAATTTCGACGTCGTTGGATTTCAGCCACAAACTCCGATTTTTCCTTTTCCGCCTGAAGAATATTCTTCGCCGTATCCAGCAGCTTATCCACTTCCGGCAGCCGATTATCATAGTCCTGAACCGTCAGCTTTTTTCTTCCTTCCAATGCAGAGAAAATCCCGCGGGATTCCGGAGCATATTGTTCCAGGATATTCAGCGCCTGTTCTGCCGTGCCGATGGTTTTTTCAAAAAGAACCCGTGATTTTACGGTATTGGGATTCTCGAAACCATCCTCCAACCGAGAGGCGGAAACCTCAACCGCACCGCTCAATTGCAGCGCTTCTAAGATTTGTTTCCGGTTTTTTCTTACACCGTATACCGTAATTTTATCCATTGTCACAACTGCCATATTCCTCACCTCTGCTTTCCGTTTTATCGTTTTCTTTCATAAGATTACTGAATCAACTGCAAAAACAAGCTTTTTCCTGCCTGAACCAGTCTTTTCTCTGCGCTTTTGGCATCTTCTTCAAAGGCAGTTTCCACCTCTTTTATCAACTGCATTTCCTGTGCCTGCGCTTCTTTTTCAGCATCCTCACAACACTTTTTTCGGTACAGCTCTGCCTTTATTTTCGCATCGGATCGCATCTTTTTTATGGATTCCTTTGCATCCGCGGCAATACGCTCTGCATCTTGCTCAGCCTCATACTCAATTTTATCCGCCTGACTTTCCGCCTGACGAATCCGTTCCACAGTTTCACTTGCCATTTTCTCACCTCATTTTCAAGATCACGATGAAATTACGTTTCTTTATCATCTATGCTACCCTATTTTAG
>CATVQN010000016.1 GCA_958346135.1 uncultured Eubacteriales bacterium
CTGCTGGATATTATGACGGCCATTGCGGAGCTGAAAACCAAACTTACCAACGTAAACGCCAGAACCGGAAAGAACAACCTGGCAATTATCGAGCTTACGGTAGAAATTTCAGATACTGCCCAGCTCGCACAGACCACCAAACGCTTAAAACACATTGACAGTGTTCTTTCGGTGGTGCGCCGCCGCCAATAGCATTTACCATAGAAAAGCGAAGCGGCGGTGCTTCGCTTTTTGAACATTTTTTATTTATCGACTATATGCCGCATTCTGCGGCGGATTGGAGAAAATTATGGAATTTCATACACTACCCCTTGGACATCTCGATACCAACTGCTATATTCTGGCAGACGAAATTACCAAAAAAGCCGTTGTGATTGATGCGCCGGACGAAGCCGGTACCATCTTAAAAACGATTACCGAAAACGGCTATACCGTCTCGGAAATTGTTTTGACGCACGGTCATTATGATCATATCCTGGCGCTGGCAGAGCTCCAGGCCGCAACCGGCGCTCCCGTTTCCATTCATGAAAACGGAAAGCAGTTTTTGCAGGACGGCATCTATAACCTGTGTCACTATGTGGGTCTAAACTGGACACCGGTCGCACCCCAGCGGCTGCTTAAAGAGGAGGATACTGTCAGCGTAGGAAGTCAGACTTTTTCGGTACTGCACACCCCCGGCCACACCTCGGACTGTATCTGTCTGTACGGAGCCGGAATCCTAATCAGCGGCGATACCCTGTTTCGTCGGAGCGTGGGTCGGGTGGATCACCCCACCGGAAATTTACAGCAGGAGATTGATTCCATTTTAGAAAAGCTGATGCCTCTGCCGGAAGAAACCAAGGTTTATCCCGGTCACGGACCCGCCACTACCATCGGAGAGGAGAGAAGGGAGAACCCCTATCTGCAATGAAAAACGAAAGCAAAAGTCCCTGGGGGATTCTGACCGGAATCCGCCCGGCTAAGATTGCCGCAAAGCTCCTGCTGGAGGGCAGGAGCGATCGGGAGATCATAGCATATTTTACAAACGAATGCGGTACTGCATCCGACAAAGCGGCGCTGGTACTGGAAACGGCTAAGCGGGAGCTGCCCATCCGAGATGCCATGTATCCGGACGGCGTCAGTTTATATATCGGAATTCCGTTTTGTCCCACACGATGCCTGTACTGTTCTTTCGTCACCTGCGGCACCCGTCAGGCGGCTAAGCTGATTCCCGCCTATGTAGAGGCGCTCTGCCGGGAAATCAACTATACAGCCAAGTTGACTGCCGACGCCGGACGGCGGATTGAGACGGTTTATATCGGCGGCGGCACACCCACCACGCTTTCGGCTGCACAGCTGGAAACCCTGCTCCATCAGCTGTACCAAAGCTTTGACCTCGCCCACTGCCGGGAATTCACTGTGGAGGCCGGACGCCCGGATACGGTTACTGAAGAAAAGCTGAAAATCCTAAAAAAATATCATGTAGACCGAATCAGTATCAATCCCCAGTCCATGAACTCTAAAACGCTGCAGCTCATTGGCAGGGCCCATACCCCGGAGGATATTCGCTCCGCTATGGCGCTGGCACGAAGCTGCGGCTTTGACTGTATCAATATGGATGTGATTGCCGGCCTTCCCGGCGAAACACCGGAACAGTTTTACCACACTCTGGAGGAAGTGGAAAAGCTGGCGCCGGAAAACACCACGGTACACACCATGAGCATCAAACGCTCCTCACGGCTCCACGAATATTTGGACGAATACACCCTGACCGCCGGCCATGACGTTGAAAAAATGGTGGACTTTGCCTATTCCTATATGAAACAGCAGGGCAAGCATCCCTATTATCTGTACCGGCAAAAGCATCAGCTGGGAAATCTTGAAAACGTGGGCTATGCCAAAGAGGGCTGTGACAGTCTTTATAATGTCTATATCATGGAGGAGCTGCAGACCATTCTTTCTCTGGGCTGCGGCGGGGTCACCAAAACGGTTGACCGCAGCCGTGACCGTATTGAACGGATTTTTAATGTAAAAGAACCTCAGGATTATCTGGCAAGACTGGATGAAATGCTAAAGAGAAAAGAGCATATGTTTGAAAATTGCACTCCCAAAGGAGGAGAAAACGCATGAACCAACAAGCGGATTTAGGCTCCGGAAAAATCGGACGGCTGCTTTTTCGCATGGCGATGCCCAATATCATCGCCCAAGTGATTAACGCCTTATACAACGTAGTAGACCGCATCTATATCGGGCATATTCCGCAAGTAGGCGCAACTGCACTCACCGGCGTAGGACTTACCTTCCCACTGATTATGATTCTTTCCGCCTTTAGCTGTCTCATCGGTATGGGTGCCGCTCCGAAAGTGGCTTTTAAATTGGGTGCGGGAGATCGGGACGGCGCAGAGGAGATTGTGGGAAACTGTACCTTTTCTCTGCTTGTAATCTCCTGTCTGCTGACGGTTTTAACCCAGGCTTTTGCAAGGCCGCTGCTCCTGGCCTTCGGCGGGAATGCAGAAACCACTCTGCCCTTTGCAGTAAGCTATATCAGGGTCTATGCCATGGGTACGATTTTTGTTCAGTTTGTTCTGGGCATGAATCCATTTATCACTGCCCAGGGCTTTTCCACAGCGGGCATGAAAACCATTCTAATCGGCGCCATCGCCAATATTATTTTGGATCCTATTTTCATCTTCGGACTAAATTTGGGCGTAACCGGTGCAGCACTGGCCTCCATTCTTTCTCAGGCCCTGTCTGCGCTTTGGATTCTTAAATTTCTCACCGGAAAAAAGACCACCCTCAGGATTTCCAAGAACCATCTGCGCTTTCGTCCGGCCGTTATGCTTCCGGTATTGACGCTGGGACTTTCCCCTTTTATTATGCAGATTACCGAGAGCGCTCTCAGCATCAGCTTTAACACTGCGCTGTATCGTTACGGGGGCGATCTGGCCGTAGGCGCCATGACCATTGTATCTTCGGTCATGCAGTTCACTATGCTGCCTCTATCCGGTCTGACCCAAGGGGCGCAGCCGATTATCAGCTATAACTTCGGTGCCGGAAAAATAAAGCGGGTACAAAAAACCTTTGGGCTGCTCCTGCTTTGCTCGGTGCTTTTTTCCACCCTGCTCTGGAGCATCGCCATGTTTGCCCCCGGCGTTTATGTAGCAATCTTCAGTTCAGATCCCCACCTGACTCTGGTTGGGGCATGGGCACTTCGGATTTCTCTGGCTTCTATTTTGTTGTTCGGAATCCAGATTGCCTGTCAGCAAACCTTCATCGCCTTGGATCAGGCACCGGTTTCCATCTTTCTGGCAATTCTGCGGAAACTGATTTTATTGATTCCGCTGATTTTCCTGCTGCCATGGCTCTTGCCGGAATCGGCAATCGCATGGATGATTCCGGATTCCATCCGGCGACTGTTTGCTGAATTTGACGTCACAAAAGTCTGCGCCGTCTATCTTGCAGAGCCGGTCTCTGACTTTTTGGCAGTGGTAACCACCGGAACCCTATTTGCCGTCCGCTTCCCGAAAATTCTGAAAAAGCGCTCGGATAGCACCCTGCATGGTAAAACGGCATAGAGATCTATCTCGTTTTTAGAACTTTTCGCTGTAAATTAAAACGGGCGGCTTTTGCCGTCCGTTTCATTTTACAGTCAATCCATTGACCAGCTCCTGCATTTCCTGCTTGGACGTAACCGCCTTCGCCTGCGTAACCAGAGCCTCTCGCTCCTGCTCAGAAAGGCGGGTATAAGAATCCATCGCCTCGGGATTTTGCGCCAGCGCCATGCCAAGTCCCAGCGGTATTCCATCCTTTATCTGCTGCAAAAAAATCACCTCATGGATAGTTTCCACCATTTTCTGATTTTTATTCTTTGGCGGCCGGACTTCCAATCATGGATGATAGATTTTCCATAATCTTTCCGGCGATTTCCGGCTGATTCATGGAATAGATATGGATATGATTGACGCCATTTGCAAACAAGTCAATAATCTGCTCGGTAGCATAGGCAATGCCCGCTTGTTTCATGGCAGCAGGATCGTCTGCAAACCGATCCACAATCATACGAAATCTTCTGGGCAGCATCGTTCCCGACAGTGCACAAATCCGCTTAATCTGCCGGGAATTGGTAACCGGCATAATGCCCGCAATCACCGGAACCCGAATCTGCGCCCGCAGCAGCCGGAACATAAAATTATAAAGAATATCATTGTCAAAAAACATCTGGGTGGTGAAAAAGTCACATCCGTTTTCTACCTTCCGTTTTAAGTTGTCAATATCTTGGGAGAGAGACGCCGACTCCGGATGTCCCTCCGGATAGCAGGCGCCGCCGATACAAAATCCGCCAAAATTCCGGATTTCTTTCATCAAATCACTGGCATGGTGAAAGCTGGTGGATAAGGTCAGACTGCTGTCCTGCGGCATATCCCCCCGCAAAGCAAGAATATTTTCGATTCCTTGCCTGCGCAGTTCTTCCAGTATCTCCTGAATTTTGGGTCGTTCTGATGCAATACAGGTCAGATGCGCCAAGGCGGTAATCTGATTGACGTTTTGAATTTCGTTGGCAATCTCTAAGGTATTGGCGGTATTGGTGCCGCCGGCGCCATAGGTCACACTCATAAACGCAGGCTTCAGCGCCGCCATTTGTCGTACGACATTTTTGGCATTTTCCAGTTCTCCGCCCTTTTTCGGGGGGAATAACTCACAGGATACGGTAATTTTATTTTCACTGAGTAGTTGACTGATTTCCATTTCGATTCGCTCCTTTAGCATTCATCATACCACACAGTCGGCCTCAGCGCAAGCAGAAATTCTGCATATTTTTCCTAAAATTTCGGAAAAGACAGCAAACAAGTCTGAAAAAATGATAGCAAACTGTAATATTTCAAGGGGTCAGTTTATGCTACAATAGTAATATACTATGTACATTTGTCCGCCGTACATTGGACGGCGGCAGGCTTAATAGAATCACTGTAGAATAAATACTTTGAAGGAGTGCGATTTTATGGCACAAAAATCGGAGCAAAAAGGGAAAACCGGAGGACAGCGTCCGAAAACGGCGGCCGCCAAATCCTCTAAAACGGCAAAGCCTGCTTCGCCGCCGAAGAAAAAAAACACTGCGGTCGGGAAGAAAACCGACAATGCCGAAAGAGCGACCCAAACCGGGTCGGTAAAAAGAAAGGCATTGTCCAACGAAATTAAGGGGATCCTGATTATCGCCTGCGGCGTGTTTCTGCTGTTTTCTTTTTTAAGCGAGGCAACCGGTGTAGTAGGCGGATTCTTAAAAAGTGTCTTTTACGGACTGTTGGGATTTTCCAGCGCCATCAGCTGTATCTTTTTGATTTTGACGGGACTGCAGATCTTTTTCAACAAAGAAGGCCGGGGCAATGCAGGACGGTTTCTCCTGCTGCTGGGGCTGGTCCTTGCTACCTCGATTCTGGTCTCGCTCACTGCCGGAAACACCCATCCGGTACCAGGTACCTTCACCGACCAGGTGGTCAGCCTGTACCAAAGCGGAATTGACGGTGACGGCGGCGGTGTCATCGGCGGCGGTATCTGCAAACTCCTGGTCATGCTCATCGGCGTTGCCGGCACCTGGGTGCTGACGATTGCGCTGGAACTGATTTTGGGAATCCTGCTGACCGGCATCTCCATTGAAGCGGCATTTCGGAAATTCGGCTTGCTTTTGCGCCGGCAGTCACGCCAGGTACAGGAATATGCCAGCCATGAAATTGAAATGGACGGCTATGATGCGGAAGAACAGCAAACCAGCCAAACTCCCTCTGTGCCTTTCTGGAAAAGGCGCCGCCGCAGGGAGCCGACGACTAAGCCTGAGGCCGCTTCGGCGCCCCAAAAGAAACAGAGCGAATTTTTTGATCAATATTTCTCGGGGCAGGAGCCCATTTCTGAGCCGGTTTCCAATCAGGAGGACGACGGTCCCAAGGAAGACCACGACAATACGCAGGGGGTTCCAAAGCGGTTTACCTTTACGGAAGATGACGAGCTTCTTAAGGATATTCTGCCGCCGGAATCGGAGTCGGAGTTGGAGGAGCAGCTGCCATTCCGTATTGATAACATGAAAACCGGTATCCTCAGCGAGCTTCCGGAAACCGGGGAGGACGGCAGTGTGGTACCCCGGGAAAATCCCGAAGATGAGGATCCGGTGTTTACGCCGCCCTCGGAAGCAAAGCTTCAGGATGTAGCAGATCCTATGACCAAAAAGGCCATGGAGGCCGGCGTTCCTCTGGATCGTGCCGTGGTGGCCGGACGCAAAATGGCGGTGCAGGAGGCAGAAGGCGAAATGACGCCCGAGGAGCATATTGAAAACCAGATTGCGGAAACTGCGGCAGTGCCTCCCAGAGTGGTAGAATATTTTATGCCTACGCTGGATCTGCTGGATCCTCCCAAGCCAAGAAAACTCTCCCGCCGGGAAATCCGGGCGGAGTTGGAGGAAAAGGCCAACCGTCTGCTTGACACTCTGCGCAGCTTTAAGGTCGATGCCAAGATTATCAATATTACCCAAGGGCCCTCGGTAACCCGATTCGAGCTGCAGCCCGGAGTCGGAATTAAGGTTTCCAAAATCACCGGGCTGTCTGATGACATTGCTTTGAGCCTTGCGGCCCCGGGGATTCGAATTGAAGCGCCGATTCCGGGGAAATCGGCTATCGGCATTGAAATTCCAAACAAGGAAGCCAGCCCGGTACCCATCCGGGAGGTTTTAGAGAGTGACAAATTTCAGGCCTTCCCGTCAAAAACAGCCTTTGCCTTAGGTAAGGATATTGCGGGAAGCTGTGTGGTTGCGGATATTGCCAAGTTCCCCCATATCCTGATTGCCGGCCAGACCGGCTCCGGCAAGAGTGTGTGTATCAACTCCCTGATTTTAAGTATTCTCTTTAAAGCCAGACCGGATGAGGTAAAGCTGATTATGGTTGATCCGAAGATGGTAGAGCTGGGTATCTATAACGGGATTCCCCACTTGCTGATTCCGGTGGTAACCGATCCGAAGCACGCCGCCGGCGCCCTGAACTGGGCGGTGGGCGAGATGCAGAACCGCTACAATCTGTTAAAGGACAACAACGTCCGAAATCTAAAGGGCTACAACGCCTTGATGGAGGAGCGGGGCGAACCGGAATCCAAGCTGCCGGAAATTGTGATTATCATTGACGAGTTTGCCGACTTGATGATGGCGGCCAAAAGCGAGGTTGAGGACGCCATCAACCGCTTAGCGGCGCTGGCTCGTGCGGCAGGAATGTATCTGGTGATTGCCACCCAGCGGCCTACGGTCAATGTCATTACCGGCGTAATTAAGGCGAACATTCCCTCTCGGATTGCCTTTAACGTGACCTCCCAAATCGACAGCCGTACGATTATCGATTCTCCCGGTGCAGAAAAGCTCCTGGGCCGCGGCGATATGCTCTATAACCCCAGCGGCGCCATGAAGCCCATGCGGATTCAAGGGAACTTTGTCTCTGACCAGGAAATCGAGCGGGTGATTGACTTCATCAAGGGCCAATACGAAGCCTGCTATGACGAAGAAATTATTGAAAACATTCAGAAGGAGCAGGAACGCGTCAATGCCAATCTGGAGCATAATGCCCAAAACGGCGGCGAGGCCGACGAGCCCTCTGTCCGCGGCGGTGAGGCCAGAGACGAGTTGTTTTTCCAGGCGGTGGAAATGGTGCTGGATAACGGTCAGGCCTCGGTTGCCATGTTCCAGCGGCGGTTCAAGATAGGGTATCAGCGCGCGGCACGGCTGATTGACCAGATGGAGGAGCGGAGAATTATCGGTCCCTATGAAGGAACCAAACCGCGGCAGGTGCTGATTACCAGACAGGAATTTAACGAGATGCGGATGAATGCACAGGAATAAAAAGAAAGAGAGAACCACGGCGGCGGCCGCGGTTCTCTCTTTTATCCGTGAAAATACGGAGGTGCATCAGAGGGAATCACATTAAGATCAGAAAACTGAGATTCCAGATACGCACTCACAAAGGAACATATGATGTTTTCGGTTTCAAAATGTCCGGCATCCACCAGGTTCATTCCCAGTTCAAAGGCCAGCTGTGCCTCATGATGACGGATGTCCGAGGTCACATAAACATCCGCTCCGGCATGGTATGCCGAATAAATTCCGTCGCCGCCTGCGCCGCTGCAAACTGCCACAGTCCGCACAATGTCCTCCGGCGCACCCACATACCGGATACTGCGGCAGCCCAGAGAATCCCGCACCATATCGGTAAAATCCCCCATTTCCATCGGCGAAGGCAAAACCCCTACCCGGCCGATATTACTCAAAGGCTTTCCCGCTCCGTCCCGGCATTCTTCATCATAGAATCTGCGGATCTCAGTAAGATCCAGCCGCCTTGCCAAAGCGTCATTCATGCCGCCGTCGGCGTTATCTAAATTGGTGTGGGCACTGTAGACCGAAATCTCACTGCGAATCAGATTTCGAAGGATACTGCCGGAAACATCCTGTTCTATGATCCGCTTTACCGGTGTGAAAATCAGCGGATGATGAGAAATGATCATATCCGCACCGCATTCCGCAGCACGGCGGACATTTTCTGAGGTCACGTCCAGACACACAAACACGGTGGTAACCCGCTGATCCAGATCTCCCACCATCAATCCCACATTGTCCCAGTCCTCCGCCAGAGAAGGCGGAGCCAAGGCTTCCATTTTATCCATAATATCCTTTACCTTAATCATTTTTCTTCCTCCTTCGCTGCCATCTGCGCCTCCAGCGCAGTAAGCAGCGTGCGGGTAGCTTCCAGTTCCTGTGCGGCGTCTTGGTTTTTCGACTGTTCTATCCCCCGAATTTTTTGTTTCAGCTTCTTCCTCTGCGCCGCCAGATATTCCTCAAAGTATATCGGTTCGGTTTCTGCCAGCCGACGTCCCAGAAAAATATCCAGGGCATTGGGTGGCTTCTCCTGTCCCGGCAGCACCGACAAGATATGGTAGAGCTTCTCGCCCTCTTTTGCAAGGTACTCCTCTTCAATCCGAAAGCCGTTTTTCCAGAGTAGCGCCCGAAGCTCCGGTACAGAACTCATTGGCTGAAGAAGAATCCGGGACGCTTTCGCACATACCGCCAAGCCGTCCTTTAAAATTTCAGCAATCATCAGTCCGCCCATTCCGGCAATCACAAGGGTATCTGCCTCGCCGGGAGCGAGGATTTGGGCTCCGCTGCCCAGCCGCGCGGAAATCCGGGATTCCATGTGATAACGGCAAATCGTCACTTGGGCTCGCTCCAGTGGGCCGGGGCGAATATCGGAGGCAACGGCCGTCTTACAGATATCTTTCGCACAGAGATAAACCGGAAGATACGCATGATCGGTGCCGATGTCTGCCACACATCGGCAGGGTGTAATTAAATCCGCAATTTTTTGCAGCCGTGGCGTCAAGGTTGGTGCGTTATGCATAACAAAGCTCCCTTGTTTTTCATTCTATCTGTTATGTTAGTATAAAAATAAATTTTTGTCAATACAAAAGAGGAATTCGCAGCTTTTTGTAGAAATAATTTATTAGAAAAAGGAGGCGGTTTATCGTGAATCTCCGAGATGTTACCGAAGAGCAGGAAAAGGCACAACTTTCGCCCTATGCGGCAAAAAGCTGTGAAACCCGAGGCCGGATGACGCCCGA
This sequence comes from uncultured Eubacteriales bacterium, assembly GCA_958346135.1. Classification (GTDB taxonomy): domain Bacteria; phylum Bacillota; class Clostridia; order Monoglobales; family Monoglobaceae; genus Ructibacterium. The sequence continues at coordinate 9,613 of CATVQN010000016.1, forward strand.
GGAGCCCTGTGAGCTCCGAACGGATTACCAGCGTGACCGGGATCGGATTATTCATTCCAAGGCCTTTCGGCGGCTCAAACACAAAACACAGGTCTTTCTGTCCCCCGAGGGGGATCATTACCGAACCCGTCTGACCCATACGCTTGAGGTCTCCCAGATTGCCAGAACCATCGCCCGGGGTCTGCGGCTGAACGAGGATCTCACAGAAGCGATTGCACTGGGTCACGACCTGGGCCATACTCCCTTTGGGCATATGGGCGAAAAGGTACTGGACAGAATCTGTCCTCTGGGGTTTCGGCATAATGAGCAAAGTCTCAGAGTGGTGGACGTACTGGAACGCCCCGGCGGCCTGAACCTTACCTGGGAGGTACGGGACGGCATTCTCTGTCATACGGGCTCGCAAAAGGCTGCCACGCTGGAAGGACAAATCGTAGCCTATGCCGACAAAATTGCCTATATTAACCATGATATTGACGATGCGGTTCGGGGCGGTGTGCTGACAAATTACGATATTCCCAAACAATATTCCAAGGTACTGGGCTCCAGACATTCCCAAAGAATCAATACCATGATCTGGGCTGTCATTCGTGCCAGTATGGATCGGGACGCCATTGATATGGAGACTACTGTCCATGAGGCCATGATGGGACTTCGGGAGTTCATGTTTCAGCGGGTCTATGTATCCGGCGAACCGCAGCAGGAGGAGAAAAAGGCAGAAGGCGTTCTGGAAGGGCTCTACCGTGCCTACAGTCAAAATCCGGATAAGATTCCACGCAGCATTAAGAACGCCGGTATGACCAAGGACGTGGATGTTCTAACCAAGGACTATATCGCCGGCATGAGTGACCGCTATGCAGTCTCTAAGTTTACCGAGCTCTATATCCCGTCCTTTTGGGCAAAATGAGCTGCTGACTTTTCCCGCACTCCCTCCTGATGAAATTTTTTTGTATTTTAAAG
>CATVQN010000017.1 GCA_958346135.1 uncultured Eubacteriales bacterium
TTTTGAAAAAAGTTATTCCGTAATGATTTCCATAGACTGAATTACAATGGGAGAAGTGGGTTTGTCATTGCTGTCTCTGGGGATATTCAAAAAGTCGTCCACGGTCTCCATGCCGGAAATCACCTTGCCAAAAGCAGCGTAATTTCCATCCAGATGGGGTGCATCGTCATAGCAAATAAAAAATTGACTGGAGGCCGAGTTGGGTTCGCTGGAACGTGCCATCGATACAACGCCGCGTTTGTGGGTCAGGGTGTTTTGGGTAAATCCGTTTGCGGAGAACTCACCCTTGATTTTTTTGTCACTGCCGCCGGTGCCGTTGCCGTTGGGGTCGCCGCCCTGGGCCATGAAGCCGTCAATTATCCGGTGAAAGGTCAAACCGTTGTAAAACCCGGATTCTACCAATTCCAAAAAATTTGCCACGGTTTCCGGTGCATATTTCGGTACGGTTTCAATCGTGAAGGTTTTTCCGTTTTCCATGGTTACTAATACCTTTTGGGGCTTAGAAAAGTCGGTGCTGCTGTTTTGTGTGGTTTCCTGTTTGCCGCAGCCGGCAAGTGCAAGACAGAACAAGGATATAATAGCGAAAACGGCGAGAAATCTTTGGTACATCTTCATAGCATAGCCTCCTGTTTTATTATGATTGGTGTATACAAGCGTATTCTTCGGCTTGTGAAAACTCGCATCTATCTTATCCCAAACAGAGGGTTTTGTCAAGAAAAAACAGTCGGAATTTGTACAAATGAAAAAGAATTTTTTTCAGAATATTTTCGTAAGTATAAATGTAAAGATTCTGTAAAAACTTTTAAAATAACCTTGTTTTTTTAAGAGCGCTATGTTATAATACTGCTTTAATGAATAAAATAATTTCCAGACCAGACCGTTATTGTGTAGTAGGAGGAGATTGAGTGAAGAGATATCTGAAGGGAATAGGCTTTTATGTGATTCTTTTCTTTATCATTGTTATGATATTCTGGATGACCTCTATGCCGGGAAAGACTTCCAAAGAAATCTATTCTGATTTAGTTTTGAAAATCCAGCAGGAGCAGGTGACTGAGCTTTCTGTGGTGGATAATGTAGCAACCGCCAAATTAAAGGACGGGACCGTGATCAGCGTTGAAGTTCCCGGATATAATACTTTAAAAAATGACGTAGGCGATAAGATGCAGGAGCAGATTAACTCCGGCAGCTTAAAGGTAGAGACGCCGCTTCCCTACAGTCCTCCCTGGTGGCTGACCCTGCTGCCGAGTTTGGGGCTATTGGTGATCTTTGTGGTATTTTGGTTCATGTTTATGCAGCAGGCCGGCGGCGGAGGCGGTAACGGCCGCGGTGTAATGAGCTTTGGCAAGAGTAAGGCCAAGGTCAGCATGGAAGGCAAAACCAAAAAGACCTTTGAGGATGTGGCCGGCGCCGATGAAGAAAAGGAAGAACTTAAGGAAATTGTAGACTTTCTAAAAGGGCCGGAGCGCTATCGTCAGCTTGGAGCCAGAATCCCTAAGGGCGTTCTTTTGGTAGGACCTCCGGGAACCGGTAAGACCCTGCTTGCAAAAGCGGTTGCCGGTGAGGCCGGTGTGCCGTTTTTCTCGATTTCCGGTTCGGATTTTGTGGAGATGTTTGTAGGTATGGGTGCATCCCGTGTTCGGGATTTGTTTGAAAATGCAAAGAAAAATGCCCCCTGTATCATTTTTATTGATGAGATCGATGCCGTTGGCCGGCACAGAGGTGCGGGGCTTGGCGGCGGCCACGACGAGCGGGAGCAGACCCTGAACCAGCTGCTGGTTGAGATGGATGGTTTTGGCGCAAACGAAGGTGTTATTATTATTGCGGCAACCAACCGCCCCGATATTTTGGATCCGGCACTGCTGCGTCCGGGACGTTTTGATCGTCAGGTGGTAGTAGACGCCCCCGATGTCAAGGGAAGAGAAGCAATTTTGGAGGTACATTCCAAGGGCAAGCCTCTGGCAAAGGATGTGGATTTGTCGATTTTGGCAAAGACTACGGTGGGATTTTCCGGTGCGGATTTGGAGAACTTAATGAATGAGGCGGCACTTGCGGCGGCCAGAAAGAATCAGCCGGAAATTACGATGACCGATTTAGAAGAGTCGATTATGAAGGTGATTGCGGGTCCGGAAAAGAAATCCCGAAAGGTTCCGGATCGTGCTAAGAAGCTGACAGCCTTCCACGAAGCCGGTCATGCGGTGGTATCAAAGATGCTGCCGACTCAGGATCGGGTGCACCAGGTATCCATTATTCCCAGAGGACGTGCGGGTGGATATACGCTGTCATTGCCTCAGGAGGATTCCTATTATAAATCTAAGGAAGAGATGACCGAGGAGATAATTTCCCTGCTGGGCGGCCGTGTGGCCGAGCAGCTGGTACTCAAGGATATCAGTACCGGTGCATCCAATGATATTGAACGGGCAACCAACATTGCCAAGGCTATGGTAACCAAGTATGGTATGAGCGAAAAATTGGGTGCTCGTACCTTTGGAGATCAGAATAACGAGGTGTTCATCGGCTTGGATTACGGTCATACGGTGGATTATAGCCAGGAGACGGCCGCCGTGATTGATGAGGAGATTAAGCGTATTATTGACGATTGTTATCGCAGGTGTACCGAAATCCTGACCCAGCAAATGGATAAGCTGCACCGGGTAGCGGAGCTCTTGTTGGAGAAAGAGAAGATTGAGAGCGACGAGTTTGAAGAAGTTTTTGCCAAATCGGCTCCGGAGCCAGAAGAAAAGGCTGAAATGTCGGCCGGCGAAGCTGAAATAATGGATGACTCCGCAGAAAATTAGTCTTTAATAGAGCATACAGAGAAATGACGATGGCATACAATCCGCAGACCCGTTGGGGGTTCTGCGGATTTGTGTATTCGGAAAAAGAGGTGACAATATGGAAAAACTGACATTGGAGTGCAGAGCAAAGATCAATCTGGCCATTGATGTAGTGGGAAAGCGGAAAAACGGTTATCATGATGTGGAGATGGTGTTGCAGGAAATCGGGCTGGCAGACCGCCTGACCATGACCCTGCGTCAGGACGGAGATATTTTGATTACTTCAGACTCGCCGGAACTACCGGTGGGCGAGGATAATCTGGCCTATCGGGCAGCGCGGGTGTTTTTTGATTACTTGGGGCGAAATGAGGGCGTAGAAATCCACATTGAAAAGCGTATCCCTATGGGTGCAGGCCTTGGAGGCGGCAGTGCAGATGCTGCCGGTGTATTAAAAGGTCTCAACGCTATGTTTGAAAAGCCGTTTGCAACAGAGACCCTGATGCAGCTCAGCGAAAGCCTGGGAGCAGATGTTCCTTTTTGCGTGTTGGGCGGCTGTGCGTTGGCAACCGGAATCGGCGAGATTTTAACGCCCCTTCCCATGCCGCCGGGTTTAAAATGTGTGGTGGCAAAGCCGGAGCCCTCCGTTTCGACCAAATGGGTGTATGAGCATCTGGATTTTACAAAAAAACCGGAGGGATTGGATGTTTCGGCGGTTGCGGCAGGCATCCGAAGCGGTGATCTTTCGATGATTTGCCGGAATGCGGCCAATATATTAGAGACTGCTACCATACCGGCTTACCCTGTGGTTGGCTGGCTGAAGGAAGGCTTTTTAGAAGCAGGTGCCGTGCTGTCGCTGATGAGCGGCAGCGGTTCGGCGGTTTTTGGATTATTCCGCAGCGAAGAAGAGGCGAGACACGGAATCTCTCAGGCAAAACGGTATACGGATGCGGTTTTTCTTGCTTGAATCACTTAGAAAAACCGGAACAAATTGGGTATTTTCGGTATAATTTTCTCAGAGTGGTTTATACTACCATTGAGGTGATGAATCGTGAGAGAAAATAAGAAAAAAGAGAACTTTTTTACAAAGCGTGGTTTTTTTATTGTCATAGTGATTGCGGTGTCATTGATGGTCATTGCACTGGTGATGAACCTGGTAAACTCCGGTGAACGGTCGGATCGCTTTGACGATGAGGCTTGGGAGAGTGCAGTGCGTCAATCGGCAGAGAAATCACAAGATGTCTATCGGGAAAAAGCGCAGACGGTAAATTCCACTGCAACACCGGCTACGGCAAAGCCCGGGTTGGCGCCCATGATTTCAGAGGATACATCGAAGAAGGAGAATCAAATCGAGGATGCGGCAGCGGAGCCGGCTGTTACCGCAGCGCCGCAAACCGGTTCTGCATCTTCAAACCAGGGCATCAGCTTGATTCTGGAGAAGCCTGTGGCAGGCGAGATTGCAAAAGACTTTTCGGCGGATGAATTGGTCTATTTTGAAACCATGCAGGATTGGCGGGTTCATGAGGGAATTGATTTTGCTGTAGATGAGAATACAGAGGTAAAGGCGGCAGCAGACGGAACGGTGGAAGCAGTCAATGCGGACGGAATGCTGGGTGCCAGTGTGATAATCGGACATACAGGCGGCATCAAAACCCTCTATGCAAACCTGACGGAAGATAGTGCGCCTCCTGTTGGAACGGCAGTCAAGGCCGGTGATGTGATTGGCAAGGTGGGGAAGACCGCGGCTTTGGAGATCAATGATAGTCCTCATCTGCATTTTGAAGTAATAGAAAATGAAAAAAGCGTAAATCCCCACAATTTTTTTGAGAAAGCTCCGTCCGAGGACGCAGAGTAGAACTAAAATTTACAAAACCCCTGCTTTATATACTCTAAAGTTAGATGTATATAAAGCAGGGGTTTTCCATTGTTATTTTCGCATAGTAAAGGTAAAGACTGAGCCCTTTCCCAGCTGACTTTCCGCTTTCACGGTGCCTTTATGTTGTTTTGCAATCCATTGTACCATAGAAAGTCCCAAACCCATACTGCCATTACCCCGATCGGTTCGGGAAGTATCTACCTGGTAAAAACGTTTCCAGATATTCGGAAGCTCATTTGGAGCGATACCGATGCCGTTATCTGCTACGGAAACGATTACCAACCCGTTTTCTTCTTTCAAAACGACATAAATTTTACCGTTTTCTCTGCCGTATTGATAAGCATTGCTGATTAAGTTAATAAATAGTCGGGTCAGTAAAAAGTGATCACCGGTCACCATAACGTTGGACTGAATCTGTGTAGACATGGTAATACTGCTGTTATGAATTTCCTGCTGTTCTTCACAGACAATGGTTAAAAGCTCGCTGATATCCAGTGGCTCAAAATTAAGCTGCTGGGTGCCGTTGTCCATTCTGGAAAAGCTGAGCAACTCCGCAATCAGCTTTGTCATCCTTGTAGTTTGTTTTTTTATGGATTCCGCTGATTCTTTAAATTCCTCCGGTGTTTTCGCACAGTCCAGCATATATTCGCATTCAGACATGATTACCGCTACCGGCGTTCTCAGCTCATGTGAGGCATCAGAGGTAAATTGCTTTTCCTGGTCTAATGTTTGTTCAAGCTTTTCCAGCATTTCATCAAAGGTATTGGCAAGCTGATAAATTTCATCCTTGCCGTTTCCGATGGAGATTCGCTGGGATAAATCCTGGCTTTCACTGATTTCTTTGGCGGTTTTTCGGATAATATCTACCGGAGTCAAGGCTCTCTTTACCATAAAATATCCACCTACGGCGGCTACCAGAATCAGGATGATGGTAACTGTAATGTTGGTTTTTACAATAGAGCGAACCATATAGTCCTCGCCGCTGAAAGAAATTGCACCCCGCATCCACAGACTTTCCTGATTGGGAATTTCAATTTTTTGGTCATAGATATAGTACAGCGTTCCGTTTTCTGTTAAGGTCTGTATTTTTTCATTTTGGAAATCTGTATTTTTAGCAGCTTCAAAGGGAATTTGGCCGTCAATCAACTGGCCTTGTTTGTCATAGACGGCAAGGTGAACACCGTTTTCAAAATACATAAAATCCGGTGCATGATGAATTCGACCCTTGGGATCCACCTGCATTCTTGCGCTATTGCTAACGGTTCGAATCAGCCGGCCGGTAATATCCCGCGCAATAATTGCTCGGCTCCAGGAAAAGATAATCATCAGCGCTGCGGTTGCAATTGCCAACATAATCAAGCTGTACCAGAGTGTAATTCTTAATTTGATAGACATCCTATTCATGATTCTTCCCTCAATATATAACCACTGCCCCGGATGGTCTGAATCAGCTTTATGGCATGGCCCTCGTCAATTTTCTTCCGCAGATAGCGAATGTATACATCAACCACATTTGTGCCGCCGGAGTAGTCAAAGTTCCATACATGATTCTCAATCTTCTCGCGGGTCAAAACAGTGCCTTTGTTGCGGATCAGATACTCTAAAATATCAAATTCCTTGGCGGAAAGATTGATGATTTCTCCGTTCCGTTTTACAGTATGTGCGGCGGTATCCAATACCAAATCCGCAGCTTGAAAAATGTTTGTGGGGTTTCCTGTGGCTTTTCGGGTCATAACCCGAAGCCTGGCCAAAAGCTCTTCGTAGGCGAAAGGCTTTACCAAATAATCATCTGCACCAATATCCAGTCCGGCAACCCGATCGGCTATGCTATCCTTGGCGGTTAGAAATAAAATCGGAGTTGTATCCCCGTTTTTTCGCAGCGTGCGGACTACCTCAAGGCCATTTTTCTTGGGCATCATGATATCCAGTACAATGGCGTCAAATTCACCGACCCGTATGTAATCCAGTGCTTCTTCGCCGTCATAGCACCGATCCACGCAGTAGCCCTCTTTTTCAAGCCGCTTGGATATAATACGGTTTAAATCTCTTTCGTCCTCCACAACAAGAATACGCATCTGGGTTACCTCCTTTGTATATCATTTTAGCATACTTTTATTTTCTTGTAAATGTGTTGTTGAAAACCCAAAATATCATAAGCTCTACCCGTTATTGAAGGTTTCCTGTAATTGTAAAAATTAGGACTTATCTCCAAACAATCATAAAAGTGTTTAGAGGCAAGTCCCTTTTCGCTGTAGACGGTATGGTGCACTTATTTTTCGTAATTGATAATACCGAAATGCGCAAGTGCCGCCGCGAGCTGATCGTCGTTTTCCATTTTCGCAGTTCTCATATAATTGTGCAGCTGCAGCTGTGTTGTGAGATCTAAAACCCCATAAGGAAACAGACCTGCTTGCTGTTGAAACGCATAAACCGCATAATATAAATCCGAATCGAAATCTTCGTTGATTTCACCCCGATAGATGCCGAAGAAATTCAAAATCTCTTTTGCCCGCAGTACATCGGCGCCGCTGTCTCCTGCTTGATAAATTCTGTCATAAGGAAAAGTTCCAAACTGTTCTGCGTCCACCGGTGAAAGCGTGTTTTCTACCTGTACATCCGGCGTCAAGCCAATGCCGTTAATATTCGAGCCGTTCGGAGTTAGGTAGAAGCCTACCGTATACTTAATCATACCGCCGGTTTGCAGGTCATTGATAGACTGAATGGTTCCTTTGCCGTAAGACCGCGTCCCTAGCAGCAAAGCACAGTCATTTTCCTGCAGCGCCGCTGCCAGAACCTCTGAAGCACTGGCAGAATTTTGATTGACCAGTACCACGGTGTCAAATTCCTTTTTTTCCGTATCGGATCCCACATAGACCTTGTTGAAAATCTCGTTTTTGTGATCCTCGGTCGTGATGGTTTTCCCTGCCGGCACAAAGCAGTCCGCCATTTCAATGGCCTGGCTGAAAATGCCGCCGCCGTTGTTCCGTAGGTCAATAATCAGGTTGGAAATTCCTTGTTTTTCAGCAGAATCCAAAGCCTCTTTAAACTTCTGTGCAGTATTCTTCACAAAGCCATGTACACGGATATACATGGCCTTCTCGCCGTTTTCTTCGTAGAGCTCGGACTCCACCGAAGTGCCAATGACCGGTTCACGAACCAAATCGAAGGCAATGATGGCACCGCCTCGGCTGACCTCCAAGTGCAGAGAGGTTCCTTCTTCACCTCGAATACAGCTTAAGATCGTCTCTGACTTCAGACCTGCAAGCTCGATGCCATCGGCGCGTATCAGCACGTCACCTACCTGAATGCCGGCACGTTCCGCTGGGGTATCGGGAATGACTGACGCCACAACAGCAGAGGAGCCGTTGAGAAAATCAATCGTAATACCGATGCCTACAATTTCGCCGCTGATGGTTTCGGTCAGGGCAACGGCTTCCTTGGCAGTATAGTACTCGGAATGCTCGTCCAGTGATTCCAGCATTCCCTTTAAAACACTGTTGTAAAGCTCAGGGTTCTCAGAGATCAGACGTTCCAGTCCTGCCTTATACAGACTCCGCTCGGTGATATTCTCATAGCGGCCGTAAGCACTCAAATGGGTTGCAATTGCCTGGATCAGTGCGGTTGCCTGTTTGGCAGTAAGCTGTTCTGAATCATTTTCCTGGATCTCGGTCGCTTCGGCAGTCTCATCTGCATAAACCGGTACGGCGGAAGGAAAAGCCAGTAACCAAGCAAAGAGAAACAGCGCTAATTTCTTTTTCCAAAATTTCATAGAGTTTCCTCCTTAGAGAAACTTAATGCTTATAATCTGGGGACCCTTTGCACGGCTGCGAATCATGAGCACACGTACGTTACTGTCGGCAAAACGGTTACAATTCTCCAAGGGCACCGTGCTGCCGCCTTCCACCTGGGCTTCGCCCAGAATGTCCAGTTCGGTATACTCCGCATCCCGTGCGGTAGCGGTGTTCTGTTCATTGATGGTCCCCATAGGTTTGACGTTTCGCAGAACCACTTTGTTTCTTACGGGGTCACAGTAATAAAAGCTTCCGGTATAGAAATAGGCTTCGCCGATCAGCGCATCCGGCTCTAAGGCAAATACAGAAACACTTCCCAGCATGAAACAAAATGTTAAAACTGTAGTAATCAAATTTTTCATAATGCTCTCCTTATGATGAATATGGTCACATTTTTTCCGGGGCAGTGATTTTCAGCATGGTCAGTACACCCTTTAAGACAATTCTGGTGCTGTCAATCAGCTTCAGGCGGGCATTCATCAGAGCGGCGTCCTCCACCCGAACCCGACAAGCGGTATAGAAGGTATGAAAGGCCGCTGCCAAATCCATGACATATCGGGTCAGCCGAGCAGGTTCTAACGCTTTTGCGGCGGATTCAATTTCAACGGGGAGATCGCTGAGTTTTTTCAGTAAATCAAGCTCTGCTTCCTCCGTCAAAAGCTCCGGATGAATTTCGCTGTAAGGCAGGACATGGATGCCGTCCTCCGCTATCAGCCGCAGAATACTGCAAATTCTGGCGTGGGCGTACTGAACATAAAACACCGGATTCTCATTGCTTTGCTCTGCCGCTAGGGTTAAATCAAAATCCAGATGGCTTCCGGCACTGCGCATATTAAAGAAAAACCGTGCCGCATCCACACTGATGTCCTCTAAAAGGTCGGAAAGGGTGATTGCCTTTCCGGTTCGCTTTGACATCCGAACAATTTCTCCGTCCCGAGTGAGACGAACCAGCTGCATCAGCACAACATCCAGCCGATTTCCGTCAACACCTACCGCATCCAGCGCCTTTTTCATTCTGGCAACATGACCGTGGTGGTCTGCGCCCCAGACGTTGATGGCCCAGTCATAGCTCCGCGTTTTCAGTTTATTGATATGGTAGGCAATGTCTGCTGCAAAATAGGTGGGAATTCCGTTCTGGCGTACCAAAACTTCATTTTTTTCCAGTCCCATTTTTTCGCAGTTCAGCCAAACGGCACCTTCGTCTTCATAGGTATAGCCGTTGGCCTTTAGTAAATCCAGAGCCTCTTGTACGGCGCCGGATTGGTGCAGCGTACTCTCCCGAAACCACACGTCATAGACAATGCGGTAACGTTCCAAATCCTCTCTTAGAGCGGTAATATTTTTTTCCAATGCATAGTCCACCAGGGCGGCTTTGCGTTCTTTTTCATCTGTGTGCAAATACTTGTCCCCATGGATTGCAATAAAGGCCTTGGCATGGTCGCAAATATCCTCGCCGTGGTAGCCGTCCTCCGGAAACGCAATAGCATCCTCGCCCTTTAGCTGTTGAATATACCGGGCATTTAAGGAGTTTGCAAATTTTTCAATCTGATTTCCGGCGTCATTGATATAAAATTCACGGGTTACGTCATAGCCGGCATATTCCAGTACCGAAGCCAGACAGTCGCCCAGCGCACCGCCTCTGGCGTTTCCCATATGCATGGGACCGGTGGGATTGGCAGAAACAAACTCTACCATCACCTTTTTCCCCTTTCCAAGATTGATTCTTCCGTAGTTTTCTCCCGCAAGCTCAATCTGACGCATGGTTTCGTAAAGCCAATTGGCAGTCAGATAAAAATTGATAAAACCGGCTCCGGCAACCTCTATCTTTTCGAGATCTTCGTCCGGATGAATCCGAGCTGCAAGCGCCTCTGCAATGGCACGGGGCGCCATATGCAGGGATTTTGCCAGTACCATGGCAAGATTGCAGGCAAAATCGCCGTGTTGCTTGTCCTTCGGCACCTCCAGACGAATTTTTTCCCGAAGCTTTGATGCAGATTCCAGATCAGAAAAAATGCCGTCCTTTTTCGCATCTGCAAAGGCCGCAAGTAGAGCGTCGGTAATTTTTTCTTTCATGGTTTC
>CATVQN010000018.1 GCA_958346135.1 uncultured Eubacteriales bacterium
GGATAGTCAATTTCTCCCTTGGTTATTCTGATGTCTTGGAGCAGCTGGGAAACGCCGCCTTTTGCAGATCTTGATTTCCCGCCGCCGGATTTTACAGCCGCTCTGCGCCCGCTGCCAATCGTCGCCGGACGAACCGGACGCCGGCCGCCGGAGCTTCCCTGGTACGCCATGACGCCGCCTCCTCTCTATTTTCTTCTATCCAAATTCTATCCAAAGAAATACATCAGTGCACACATCGCCGCCGTCACCGCCGTAAACAGCAATACAATTTTTCGCTCACTGAAACCGCACATCTCAAAATGATGATGAATGGGACTCATTTTAAAAATCCGTTTCCCGGTGAGCTTATAGGAAGTGACCTGCATAATCACCGAAAGCGATTCCATCACATAGACAAAACCCACAATCAACAGGGCGAGAGGCTCCTCTAATAAAATCGCCATGGCACAAACTGCGCCGCCCAGCGCCAGCGATCCGGTATCTCCCATAAAGACCTTGGCCGGAAACTTATTATAAAGCAGAAACCCCAAAAGGCCGCCCAGCAAAACCGCCGCAAACAACGCCACGGCGTCATTCTCAATCCGACCGATACTGGATACCAGAAGGAAAAATACAGCCACCGCAATGGTCACACAGGTTGCCAGGCCATCTAAGCCGTCGGTCAGGTTGACACTGTTTACCGTGGCCAAAATCACCAAAATGGCAAACGGAATAAAAAACCAGCCGAAATCCCAGCTAAGCACCGTAAAGGGAATCCGCACCGTGGTTCCGATACTTCCGCTAAAGACTGCCCAGCTGATAAAGACCAGCGCAACCAAAAACTGAAGTCCGAACTTCTGACTGGCAGTCAAGCCCAGATTCCGTTTTAAAATCACCTTGATATAATCGTCAATAAAACCGATAGCGGCATATGCCAAGGTAACAATCATCAACATACCCAGCTGCCGCAGAGAGGGCATGGTATCGCCGCACAGACGGCCGGCTATTATGGTTCCCGCCAGAGCAATCAGCATGGCAATCAGAAAAATAAAGCCACCCATAGTCGGGGTTCCGGATTTTTTTTCATGCCACTTCGGGCCTTCCTCCCGTATTTCCTGTCCGAATTTCAGTTTCCGCAGAATCGGAATCAAAATTTTCCCGCAAATTGCCGCAAGCACAAAAGCAGCAACTGCGCCAATCCATAAATACTGCATAGGTTCAAACACTCCCGCCTTTTTGGCCTTTTTCAATGTAAATCTGCAATTGCATCCGCAACCTCTTCCAGCCGCATACCTCGAGAACCCTTCACTAAAATCACATCATTTTTCTTGAGCAGCTGGGACAACCGGCCGCATAGGCTCTCGTTATCATCAAATTCATAAATATCTGCCGGGTTCATTCCGGCTTCCTCGGCACCCCGGGCGATGAAATGGGCATTTTCCCCCACAGTCAGCAGACAATCTACTCCGTATTTTGCCGCAAGTCTGCCCACCTTTCGATGCGCCGCCTCGGAGATTTCGCCAAGCTCCAGCATATCCCCCAAGCACGCCACCCGGCGTCCCTCGGTATTCGTCAGCGCCAGGACCGACAATCCGGACTGCATAGAAGCGGGACTTGCGTTATAGCAGTCACGAATCACCCGATAATCCGGAAGTTCAATGATCGTCTGCCGCAGTCCGCTGGGCTGAAACAGCCGAATACCCTTCTGGATTTCTTCAATCTCCACGTTATACCGAAGCCCGGTCAAAATTGCCGCCAGGGCGTTATAAATATGGTGAACGCCCGGCACACCAATGACAAATTTATACTCTTCACCGTCTATTTTACAGGTAAATTCGCTACTGTCGGAGTAGGTTCGAATATCATAGGCGTTCAAATCACAGCCTTTGTTCTGTATGCCGTAATACAGCGTCTCAAATTCCACCTCACCTCTGGCATCCCAAAGCAGGTCATCGTCACCGTTTAAGATGACAGTACCGTCCATCTGCAGTCCTTCTAAAATCTCGAACTTTGCCTTCTTGATTCCCTCACGGCTTCCCAGATGCTCCATATGCGAAACGCCGATATTGGTAATCACCGCCGTATCCGGCTTGGCAATCCGGGTTAATCTGGAGATTTCACCGAAATGGCTCATTCCCATCTCCAGCACCATCATTTCATCCTCTTTCATCAGGTCAAAGGTTGTAAGCGGAAGTCCGATCTCGTTATTGAAGTTTCCTTTTGTCATATGGGTACGGTACCGTTGTTTCAGCACCGAAGCAATCATTTCCTTGGTTGAAGTTTTGCCTACGCTTCCAGTAATGCCAATGACCGGAATATGAAACCGCGCTCGGTACCCGGCCGCCAAATTCTGCATTGCCGTCAGGGTATTCTCCACCACAATGACAGGGAGTCCCGGAGCCACTTCTTCGTTTTGACAGACCACACAGCAGACCGCACCGCTCTCGACCGCAGCAGCTGTAAACTTATGCCCGTCGAACCGCTCTCCCTGAAGCGCAAAAAAGAGGGCTCCCGCTTGGATGGTTCGTGTATCGGTTGAAACAGAACATATCAATTCATCGCCGCTGCAGTTCTTTTGCACACCGTGCATGATTTCCGCAGCCTGGGCAACATTGAATATCCATTCCATGGTTATCACCTCATCAATTTTCTAGTCGCCGGCAGGCGCATCCAAAAGCTTTCTGACAATTTCACGTTCATCAAAGGTTATGGTACGGTCAGCGAGTATTTGATAAGTCTCGTGTCCCTTGCCGGCAAGTAATATTATATCATCTTTTTGCGCATGGTCAAGTGCATATTCAATCGCCTCAAATCGATTGGGAATTATCGTATAGGCACCGCCGCCCTCCTTGACTCCCGCAATAATATCTTCAATAATGGCGTTGGGATCTTCAGATCTGGGATTATCGCTGGTCACCACAGAGAAATCGGACAGTTCCGACGCAATCTTCCCCATTTTTGGGCGCTTACCCTTGTCTCTGTCACCGCCGCAGCCAAACACCGTAATCACACGGCCATTGGCAAAGCCGCGGATGGTCTGGATGACGTTATAAAGGCCGTCCGGTGTGTGTGCATAGTCAATGATGACTGAAAAATCACGGCCGGTATTGACCACCTCCACCCGGCCCTTAACGCCCCGCGCTTTTTTCAGACAGCGCACGGCTTGATCCATGGGGATTCCGGCCGCCGCAAGGCAGGCCAGTGCCGTCATAGCATTATATACGGAAAATTTTCCGGGTATGCCTAATTCAACATGGTATTCTGCGCCTTCAAAATGCAAGGTGAAAAACACGCCGTTTTCTTTCAGTTCTACCTGAGATGCCCGCATGGCACACTCCTGCTCCACACCATAGGTCAGCATCTTTTCACACTTCGACATGGCCAGCAGCTGTTTTGCACCGGGATCATCTGCGTTAATAACGCCGCTTTTGGAGATCTGGAACAAAATTCCCTTCGCCTTTAAATACTCCTCCATGGTTTTATGAAAATCCAGATGATCCTGTGTAATATTCGTAAACGCTCCCACATCAAAGATACAAGCCGTCACCCGATCCAGTACCAGCGAATGGGACGAAACCTCCATAATTACATAATCCACATTCTTCTCTGACATTTTGGAAAACAGCTGCATCAGCTCTAAGGAATCCGGCGTAGTACGCTTGGTGGGAATAATCTCCGTGCCAATCATATTTTGGTTGGTGCCGATCAGACCCACCTTCTTTCCCATCGCCTCCAGCACCGACTTGATTAAATAGGTTGTAGTCGTTTTTCCGTTGGTTCCGGTGACACCAATCAGGCAGAAGCTGCGTTCTGGATGGCCGTAAAAGGTAGCAGATGCCAGCGCCAATGCCTTTCTTGAATTTTCCACCACAACGCAGGTGACACCCAAATCACTGAGATCCCGCTCTGCAATGATGGCTGCCGCACCCTGCTCAATCGCCGCAGGCGCAAACTTATGGCCATCGGTTTCAAAACCGGTAATGCACACAAACAGATTTCCCGGCTTTACCGCACGGGAGTCAAAGGCAATCCCGGTAATGGTAAGCTGCGGATTGCCGATTATTTCTTTTACTTCTACATCTTTTAGCAATTCGGATAAATTCATCCTGATTCCTCCCTAAGGCATAGGTAAAACAGTCCCTATATCCCCTGTATTTGTAAAATTTGTCGCTTTGGATCTCTAATCACTGGCGCCCTGATAATTAAAATCGACGGTAACCACAGTTCCGGGTTCTACGATGGAACCCGCCTCCGGAGACTGACTGCTGCACACAGCACTGCCCTCGCCGGGAACCCCGCGGATTCTGGCGTTCAGCCCCTCACTGCTGAGCATAGCCGAAGCGGAGGCTGCGCTCTCACCCAGTACCTTCGGAACCACTACCGTTCTTTCCGCCTTGGTTCCCGAGGTATAGGCCACCACGGTGGAATCTGCCGCCAGACGGGTGTAGGCCTTGGGAATCTGATCGGTAATGGTCGCACCGGTATCTCCTTTTATCCGAAGCCGGAATCCGGCCTCGCTCAGTTTCTTGGAGGCCTCTTCTTGGGTCATACCGGAAAGATCCGGAACCTCAATGTCCACAAACTCCTTCTCATCCTCGGTATATCTCGGCTCCACACCCAAATACTGGAGGGTTTCCTCCATAATATTTTTCACCACCGGCGCTGCAATGACACCGCCGTAATACGGCATTCCTGCTGGCGGCTGATCCAGAATCACGAGGCATGCCACCTTGGGATCGTCCGCCGGGGCAAAGGACAGAAAGGATGCAATATACTTTCCGTTGCCTCGGGGGATTTTCTCAGAGGTACCGGTTTTACCGGCAATACGGTAACCGGCCAGATAAGCATTTTTACCGCCGCCCTCCGATACAACCGACTCCAAAATTCCACGCATCGTCTCGCTGGTCTCCTGGGAAATGACCTGACGTACCAGCTCCGGCTCCTTTTTCTCTACTACAATATTATCGGAATTTACAATTTCCTTAATCAAATGAGGCTTATACAGCTTACCGCCGTTGGCTACCGCACTCACCGCCGTAATCATCTGCAGCGGCGTTACGGTAATGGACTGGCCGAAGGAAGATGTCGCCAGATCCACTTCAGTAAAATTATCCGCCGTAAAGCCGACGCCGGCGGTCTCACCGGGAAGCTCGATTCCGGTTTCTTCAAAGAAGCCAAAAGCACGCACTCCCGTTAAAAACCGTTCCTTCCCAATTTTCTGTCCGATTTGAATAAATGCAGGGTTACAGGAATTTCGCACCGCCTCGGCGAATTTCTGGGTACCGTGACCGTTTCGGTTTGCGCAGTGAATGCGTTCCGTCAGCACCTGCTGTACGCCGCTGCAGCCAAAAGTATCTTCCAGTCCGACCGCTCCGGTTTCCAGGCCCACGGATGCCACCACGGACTTAAATGTGGATCCCGGTTCATAGGAATCCACCACCGCTTTATTACGGCGCACCGTTTGTATCACCTCATTAAAGCGGTTATTATACTCCTCACCCTCTAATTTCTTTAGTTCCTCGTCAATACCGGTATATTTTTCCCGAATTGCATCGGTAATGGCAAAGGGCTCATTGAGGTCATAGTCCGGCTTGGAGGTCATAGCCAAAATCTCGCCGGTATTGACATCCATAACCACTGCCGCAGCTCCCTGCTCCAGCTTATTGGCAATCCGGGCATTCTCCAGATGTTTTTCCACATAACCCTGGATAACCTCATCAATGGTCAACACTACGCTGCATCCATCCTGCGCTTCAATATAGTTTTCGTAGTTGGTTCCCGACTCCAGGCCCGTAGTTTGCTGTGTGGTCACCACCCGTCCCGGAACACCGCTGAGTTCCTCATCGCATATGCTCTCGATTCCTTCAAGACCCTGATTATCACTGCCTACAAAACCGATAATATGCGATGCCAGGTTGTTATAGGGGTAAAACCGTTTGACATCCTCTACAAAATTGATGCCGCTTAGCTTTTCCTTTTCTATATAGCTGCGGACTTCATCCGCAACATCCTTTTCCACCTTTTTCTGAATATATTCAAAGCTGCTCTGACGGTTGATTTTCTTCTCCACCGTCTCCTGCTCCATACCTAAAATCCCGGCCAGCTCCTCCGCAACCTTGGAGACCGAAAGCTGGTTCTTTTCAATGCTGCTGCGCAAGTCGCCCGGCGTAATACTGATGGTTTCCACCGAAACATTACTGGCTAAAACCTTCAGATTGCGGTCATAAATTTTACCCCTCTTTGCACTGACGGTATTATCGCTGGTCTGCTGCTGCAATGCGTCCCGCGACAGCTTTTCTCCCTGAACTATCTGAAGCCAAGCCGTTCTACCGATTAAAAGCACAAATGCGATTACAAAAACTCCCAGAATCCACACAATCCGGTTATTAAATCCCGTCTGCTTCTTTCGATTTTTCTCCATTTTGACACCTCCACTATAAATGTCAGAATAGGCATAAGAGACTCGAACCGCAGATAAGTCCGATTCCCTTATGCCTAAAGGCGGGGAACATCTAACTTCATTATATTCATTCCTTCACTATTTTAAAACCTGAATTGCATGAACCAGCGCACCCGGCGTTCCCTGAAGCGCTCGTTTTTCCGAGTTGTCCTCCGTATTTTCTGCCGTATTGCCAAGCTGAATATCCACATAGAAAATTTGGGAATTGTCAGGACGAATCATGCCAAGCTGTCCGGTTGCATAGTCCTCCAGCACACTCAGCTCCAACCCCCGGTCAATTTTGGCCTGAATGGCCTGATTGTTATACTCCGCCGCCAAAAGGTCATCGCTTAGCTTGGCAATTTTATCGTTGGACTCTAAAATCATTGCATAGCGATAGATCATGAGATAGCACATGGCAAAAACAATGCCAACCCGGCAAAAAAAGCGAAACGCCTTCTTTTTCTGTATCGCCGAATGAGATTTTACCGCTGTTTTCTTCGCCGGTTTGCAATCACTTTGGTAGGATTTCTCCTGCGGCGGTCTCAATGAAGGCTCCCGCCGGGGACGCTCATTCGGGCGATATGTAGGATATTCCCGTACTGCGGCGGCAGCTTTGCTCTGCCGATAGCCATAATAGCGATTTGTAGAATCTGACACCGGCGCATTCCTGCGTACGGTGCGGCTCTGTCTTTGCGATGTTGATGTCGCCACAGCTCTCAATCCTTCCTATTGTTTTTCAATCACGCGCAGCTTTGCGCTGTGTGCTCTTTTGTTATGATTTTGTTCTATTTTACCTGCCACCATGGGTTTGCGGTTTACCAAAGCAATTTCAGGTTTTCTGCCGCATACGCAAACCGGAAAATCCTTAGGGCACACACAGCCCTTTGCAAGCTCTCCGAAGGTATTTTTCACAATGCGATCTTCCAGAGAGTGAAAGGTTATCACCGCCAGCCTACCCCCGGGCTTTAAATGGCTGACAAAACTCCTCAGCGCCGCCTCCAAGCCATCTAACTCACCGTTTACCTCAATCCGAATCGCCTGGAAGGTTCGCTTAGCCGGATGCTTGTCCCCATACCTTGCAGAAGCCGGAAAGGCCTGTTTAATCACCTCTGCCAATTGGGTCGTGGTTTCAATGGGATGTATTTTTCTCTCTCTTACAATAGCCGCCGCAATTCTGCGGCTGTAACGCTCTTCTCCATATCGAAAAATAATATCCGCAAGTCTTGCTTCGTCATAGGTATTGACAACCTGATAGGCATCCAGCTCGGATTCTTGATCCATCCGCATATCCAGCCGTGCCTCACGGTGATAGCTAAATCCCCGCTCCGCACGATCCAGTTGGGGTGACGAAACCCCCAAATCTAAAATCGCACCGTCTATCAACGGTAAATTCATCTCTTGTAAAATACTGTCTATCTCAAAAAAGTTCCGGTGAAAAAAACGCTTATGGCACTGAAATTTTTCCAGACGTTTCTGCGCCGCCTCCAGCGCAGAGGTATCTCGGTCAATTCCAATCAGCATTCCATCCGTCGATAAATGCTCACAAATCAATGCGGAATGTCCGCCGCCGCCTAAGGTACCGTCTGCATAAATTCCGTCCGGATTCACCCGGAGCTGCGAAACACTTTCCTGAAGCAAAACCGATTCATGTACAAATTCCATGTTCTGCCTCCCCAATATGCTAAATTCCCAGGTCTTCCATTACCTTTGCGATCTCCTCTGCCTCAAAGGCGGGGTCATCCATATAGTTCTCCCACCGCTCACGGCTCCAGACCTCCGCCTTATCCGAAACACCGATTACCACAATTTCCTTTTGCAGACCGGCATATTCCCGGATTTTGGGAGGAATTACCACACGTCCCTGGCTGTCCACACTGCACTCTTCCGCACCGCTGAAGAAAAATCGGTGCAGCCGCCGGCGCTGGGTGGGCTGAACGGAGCAAAGCTCCTGTTCAAAGCGCTTCCATTCTTCTTTGGGATAAATATAGACACAGTTGTCCAATCCCTTGGCAATCACAAAGCTCTCACCCAAATCGAGCCGAAACTTCGCCGGAATGTTAATACGACCCTTTGCATCGATATTCTGATGATATTCGCCGATGAGCATCTTTGCCGCCTCCTTGGATTGGATTTTGAAGCTTTAGGGACAAAATAACTGTAGCAATTCATCCACCTTCCTACACTTTCATGCACTTTACTCCACTTCCTCTTTATACTAATCCATTTGTGCATAGAATGCGACAGGAATCCTCCTCGCTCCTATAATTTTGAGAATATTTTATAAAATAAAAAAGGGCAGAGAGCTTTTCTCTGCACCTTTTTGATACGCATACATATTACAAACCTTTTTTAACACGGCGCCAAATAATGACAGACGCCCCGGCAATCAAGGTAAGCACCGCCAGCAGCTGCGACACACGAAACCCGCCTATGTACAGCGAATCGGCCCGCAGTCTCTCAATCCACATTCTGCCCAGACCATACCACACCATATAACCGCAGAAAACCTCGCCGTCAAATGTGCGAATCCGCTTATAGCCCAGCAGAACCAGAATTCCAATCCCATTCCAGAGGGATTCATAAAAGAAGGTAGGATGAACACTTTGGGCAATCAGCTTACCATCCTGATAAATCGTCATTGCCCACGGAAGCGCTGTTTTAGCACCAAAAGCCTCGCCGTTTACAAAGTTTCCCCAGCGGCCGATCGCCTGACCAATCAGCAGTCCCACCGCCAGGATATCCAATACCATCCCCAAGGAAAGCTTCTTTTTACGGCAGTAAAAGAAAATCACCAAAAATGCACCAATAATGCCGCCGTAAATCGCTAAGCCTCCGCTTCGGATATCGAATACTGAAAGCAGATCATCCTTGTACATATCCCAGCTAAAAATAACATAATAAAGCCGGGCACAGATAATGGCACATGGAACTGCAATCAAAATCATATTGAGCAAATCATCCTGACTCAGGCCGGAGCGTTTTGACTCACGCAAGCCGTACCAAATTGCAAGTCCCAGACCGACAGCAATCAGCAAGCCGTACCAATAGACCGAAATTCCAAACAGTTGGAAGGCAACCCGATTCACTTTAAAATCAAGACCGAGGCCGGGAAAGATGATTTGATTGATCATACGCCATCCCCCGCAGACTCCTGTGCCGGGCAAACTACCGACAGTACGCTGTTTTGGGTATTAAAGTGTTCCCTAAGCCGTGCATTTACCTCGGCATCGGTCACGGACGCCACTGCATCCCCAAAGCTCAGCGGTGAAAATCCGGCCATAAGTTGACGGATAAAAGCATTGCCCATTCTTTCGACACTATTATACAGGCGGATATTGCCGGAGATAAGCACCTTTCTGGCACGCGCCAGATTCTCGGACGGTATACCGGTTTGACAGAGGGCGTCCAGTCTTGCCTTTACCCTGCGATAAACCTCCTCCGGATTTCTGGATTCACCGCCAATTAGGGTAAATCCATAGGCCTTAGACTGATCCGTCTCTGCATCAAACGAACTGTCAATTAGGCCTTCTTCATATAACTCCATATACAAGTCACCGCTTCTCCCAAAAACCGATTCTAAAATCAGCTCTGTGGCAATTTCCTTTTTCAGCAACGCTTCCCCTTCTGCCAAGGTATTGTCTTTAAACCCGATTCTGAACAAGGGCTGTGACACCAAAAGCCGCTGCTTTATCACTTCCTGCACCCGTTCTTTGGGTTCCTCCCAAACATTTCGGGGAATCTGTCCCAGGTTCCGCTTGGCATCCACGTGCTTATCCACATAGGTCATGGCTTTTTCGATATCCACATCTCCCACCAAGACCAAAATCATATTGGCCGGATTGTAGAAGGTATGATAGCACCGATACAGCAGCTCGGGGGTAATATGCGAAATACTCTCCACCGTTCCCGCAATATCAATTTTCACCGGATTATGATGGTACATGGCAGTCAGAGTATTAAAAAACACTCTCCACTCCGGATCGTCCTCGTACATCTTGATTTCCTGGCCGATAATCCCCTGCTCCTTTGCCACATTCTCGTCGGTGAAATAGGGATGATTCACAAACTCCAGAAGAATATCCAGGTTC
>CATVQN010000019.1 GCA_958346135.1 uncultured Eubacteriales bacterium
CCGGCATAGCTTGCGCGGCAACTCTTGCCGTTCCCTTTGCGGCAAATGCGGCATTCTGCTCTGCGCCCTTTGCCGTAAAGTGGACGTTGTCTCCAAACTGATTTGCCCAGATGCCCTGGCTCTGCAGTGCGGACAGACCCTGGTTCCGCATGAGCTCCAGCGTATATTCGTGTAAATCAAGAACCGGTATATTCCGCTCCGCCGCCAGCGCCTTTACAGCTTCCGGATATCCGTAAAGCTGGGAGTTTACAAGATATTTCCCGTCACTGCCTTTTTCATCCGAAGCCGCCGTCAAAACCTCCGGCGAGGTCAGGAATACCGGAATTGCGCCCTTTTCCTGTACACCGGTAAGGAGCTGGCACAATAAAAACCGAAACTTCTCTTTTGAATACTTGCTGTGATCGTTATGGGAAAGCTGGATGATCACATAATCACCCGGGACCAGCTTCGTGAGCAAGGTGCCAAACCGCTCCGGTGCCCGCACGAACTCCTCCGCACTCATGCCGCCTCTTGACAAGCTGTTATCGACAATGACATGGTCGCTGTCAAACTGTGCCTGGAGCATCTGTCCCCAACCCTTTAGGTTGTCCTCCGGCGCATAGGTAGCGGCAATGGAGTCGCCAATTGTGTGAATGGTGACCTTTGCATCGGTTCCCAGGGTGTCATAGGACACCTCTGGGCAAGCATTCGGCTTTAAACTGCCGTTTTCCAGTGCAAACACCTTCAGTCTGTCCGCGCCGTCGGGCAGCGCCCAGTCAAATGCACAGGTATCTCCTTTGATTTCGGCTGTCTTAGCGCCAACTAAAATCCCGGTTTGATAGGCTGCAGCATACAGATATGCCGCAGTGTCCGCATGATTATTCAGCGTAACTTCTGAGAGCTTTACCGCCTTTGCCATGTCAAAAACTCGGTTTCCGTCTTGATCAAGCAATACCGCCGCCTTGATGTCATGCGGCTCCCGTTCCTTCACTTTTAAATCAATGGACTTTTCTACCGTACGGTCACCGATGGATACCGCACCGCAGAACCGATCCTCTGCCGCACCGATACCGATCGGAATATTGGCATCAAGCCTCCGCCCCTGACCGTCAAAATAACCATGGTCACTGGTATAGGCGATCTCCAGGCCGTCACAAATTTTTTCCTCAACATAGAGTCCGCTGTCGGTCACCTCCGCCTTGCTGTGTACCAGTGCCATACTCTCGGTAGCCTCTTTGACCTCATAGTCGGGATTGACCTTGGTCACTGAAACCTCATCCAGGTACAAATCCGAATTTCCGGCAATTTTCAGCGTTGCATTGCCGTCTATGGAGGCTTTGATATAGACCACCTTTTGGTCGAAGTTCCAGTCGCTGGCAAGATCCCTGTCAATCAGCTTCTGGGTAAGATCCTCATCTCCCAGCTTAAATGTAAAGCCGCCGTCGACATCTGCCTGTGCTGTTCTGCCCATAAAGGAAATCCGATAATAAGCATCCTTTTCCAGAGGAACCTCATATTGGAAGGCCTCTCCGCCGGGAAGGCTCAAAACGCCGGAGGTCCTGCCGATATTTTTCCCCGGAAGAATTTCGGCATTGGGAGCACCAAACAGCGCAGCCGCCGCTGTCGTTGAAAGGGTCATGGACCCGGAGGGAATCAAATTCAAATAGGAATCCGGATATTTCTCCCACTTGAACATAGGATAGGTTGCGCCGTCCCCAAAGATATAATAGTCATCGTTCCATTTATAGCTCAGGTACTGGACATCGGATTTCCAGGCGCCCCAGTTATAACCTGCATCCCATTCGGTATGCGCTCTGCTCTGGTAACAGTCCTCCACCCAGATGCCGGACTTGGTTCTGCCCACATAGGTGTCGGAATAGCATTTGTTCAGCGCCATGAAGTTTTCGCCGAGTCCCAACACGCCGCCGTCCTTATCGGCAAGATAGTAGGTCTTTCCGTTGCCCATATCCCTTACACCATCGTCAACATAGTTGCTGTAGCATTGGCGAATCTCAACGCCGCTACCGTTTGCATGACCCACCAGGCCGGCTGCTGCATAAAACTCACCTTGGCCGGTTTCGCCTACATTGACAATATCCCATTCGCTATCCAGATTCACATTTTTGGCGTAGCATCGAGTTAGTCCGGAATCTCCCTGCATAACCCCAACCAGACCGCCAAACTTCGCCGACCAGGAATAGCGGGGCAGAATTGCTGTCACATCCTCAATTCCCAGATTGTAGATATGCGCTTTACCGTCCGTATACCCAAACAGGCCGTGCGCCGCTTTTTCGGTTGCTCTGATTTTATAGTTGCGTATAACATGGCCGTTTCCGTTAAAATCGCCTTTAAACGGGTTTAGCTCCGAGCCGATATAGGACTCCCACTGCATACCGCGCATATCAATATCACACATCAATTTAAAGTAAACGCTCTCCGTTCCCGGCAGCATAGAAACGGCAGAAAGCTGGCTGACGTTTTCGATTTGATACGGATTCTCTGCCGTACCCTCACCCTTATCCAGGGCGATGGTCGAAACGGTCTCCCAGCTCAGTGCCGGATAACCGCCGTTTTCAAGACCGCCCTTTTGATAGGCGCTGCCGAGTGCGGCTTCCTTTTGCTTCAGTTCGGAAGCTGTTACCGCCGTTCCCAGATAATGCTCACTGCCCTCGGCATTGGTACCGGGCCAGGGCAAAGTACCGCAGTAGTAAGAGTTGATAACCTTATCGGTAAGGCTGTCATGCGCTCTGACAACGGAATAGTCGCAATAGCAGTTCTCGATTTTGGAGAAGGCATTTCCCATACCCACGATACCGGCGTCATAGTCCACATTGGAATCCGGAATCTCAACACCGACCGCATAACAGTTTTCCAAGATGACCCCCTCGCCGTCTGCAATGCCGGCAATGGCGCCGGCAGCATGAATTTCACCGGTTTGCTTCACATACTTAACGCAAAAATCCCTTGCATAGCATCCGGAAATTTTGGCATTTCCCTTAAGCATTGCGGCAATACCGCCAGCGTTTTCGTTCCAAGAGCCTATTGCAGAATCCAAAGAAATATTGGAAATACCCAGATTTTGAATGACGGCATTTCCGTCCAAAACTCCAAACAGACCGGCATAGGCGCTTTTTTCTCCGACTGCCGGAGGAATTATGATTTTATAATTTTTGATGATCTTTGCGTTTCCGTCAAAGTGGCCGCAAAACGGTTTTTCCTCACTGCCGATATACGAGCGCCAAACAGTACCTTCCAGATCAATGTCAGATGCGAGGGTAAAGTATTTACCCTCTGTTACATCCATCATGGAAATCTCCCGCAGATGATCCGCACAGGTAACCTGATACGGGTTTTCCTTTGTTCCTTCTCCTTCCATGGCTGTGGCAGCTGTCTCCCATGAAAAGGCAGGGTAACCGTTATTTGCAGACGAACCCTTTACATAGGCAGTACCCAGTACCGTTTCATAGCCTCTGAGCTGCTCGACTGTGATTTGGGTCCCGTAGTATTTATGAGCATCCGGCCACCAATCCTGGGCTTCGATGCCCGGCCACGGACAGCTTTCTATGTAATAGGAGTTTTGGATTTTCTCTTTCAGCTCGTTATTGAACCGTCCCAGGGTTGTATCGGAATAGCAGTTCGTAACCGCAGCAAAGGAGCTTCCGCAGCCTATCAAGCCGCTGTCATAGTTGACCTCGTATTGACTGATATCAGCGCCGGTTCCGTAACAATTCGTCACCGAAACGCCTGCTCCGTCCAGTTTTCCGATCAGCGCACCGCAGCAGTCTATGCTGCCGTTTCCGCCATTCTTGACAAAACCCAGCTTTTCGGAAACATTTTTCGCAAAACAGCGGTCAATTACTGCATTGTCCTGCACAACACCGACCAGACCGCCGGCTATGTCGTGCCAGCTCCATTGGTTGGTCATAGTAATGGTCACATTTTGAACACCCAGATTGTGGATCTTGGCATTGCCGCCCACATAGGCAAACAGGCCGAAATTCACATCCTCCTCGCCGACGGACATGGCGTAGTTTTTCACGATATGCCCGTCTCCGTCCAAGTTACCCTGAAACGGAACCGCTGCACTGCCGATAAAGCTTCCCCACGGCTCGCTTCCCATATCAATGTCTGCCGTCAGCCGCCAATACTTTCCCGCACCGCCGGTTGGGTCCTGATTGACAGTCTCCGCAAAGCTCTTAAATTCGCTGTAAGAACCAATCTCAATGGGATTTTCAGCACTGGTTCCGGACGCAGCATACACAAGACTCATGGAGGATAAAACCATGATAACTGTCAAAAACAAGCTGATCAATTTCTTCATAAACAAATTCTCCTCTACTTTCATTTTATAAAAAACCTTTCACTGCTTGGGCAACGGATATTTTACTCATACGGCGGTGGGAAAGTCCACAGTCCCTCGGCACAGGACCACATCCACAGCGTCCCGTCCTCGGGATGCACCACCAGCGTTTCACAGCCGGAGCCTGCACTGTCACCATCCGGCACAATAGATTTTGCATCTCCCATGGAGGAAAGAATCTGAAAGCTCTCCCCTCGGTCGCAGGAGCGCTGTACCGAATTGGAGCATTTCATGGAGCCGGAGCCGTATCCTCCCAGGTACAGAATATCAGGGTATCTGGGATCCAGCGCAATGAGCTGATACCATTTATCGCCGACCTTTTCTTGAACCTGAACGTTGATGCCGATATTTTTATGCCGGTTGTTCTCTACTCTGACCAGGTTATGGGCGGAATTATAGCTGCCGTTTGCATAATACAAAATATCGTGGATGCCATCGTATTCGATATCCCAGCAATGTTTGCCGTAGCCGCGGCAGGCTTCTTCATCGTCAAGATAGGTCTCAGAAAACGGATACCAGGTTCGGCCGTTATCATACGACACCACAATGACCTCGTTGTTGAGGCCATAGATTTCACGGTTATGGTAATAATTGACTGCCATCACAAACTGACAGCCGTCCATTTCAGTCCAGGTATTTGCCCTGTCATAGCTCACATACTCCCCGGCAAACACCGTATTACGGTCGCTGGGACTGCCCCAGAACGAGGTTGCCCGACGGGCATAGCCATATTTTAGCGGCAGTCCGGTCTTTTCAAAGCTCTTGCCGCCGTCACGGCTGACCTGGAGCATTCTTTGGGTATACCAGCCATCTGCAACTGCTGCAATCAGCAGATTCTCATCTACGGCGTAGCTGCCGTAGGTACAGCCAAATCCCCCCTCTGATTCAATGGGAACAAAGGTATTGCCGCGGTTGACAGAAAGCAGTCCGGTCAAATCCTGGGCACCGCAGAAAATCAAATCGGTGTTAAATGGGTTAAAGTTGAATCTTCCTCCCGGCGGTGTTGCACAGTTGCCGTTGTTGTCCCAGATAAAGCTCTCGCCGCCGTCCTGACTGGATACAATCCAGTCCCCGCCAAGCGTCCAGACCCTGTTTTCGTCTGTGGGATGCCAAACGTAGGGATGCTGTCTGCTGTGATTAAAAAAGAAGTCTTTTGAGGTATCATAAGCGCTCTCCGCCCAGGTTTTACCGCCGTCATGGCTGTAATAACGCTTATTGTCATACTTATGATAGTTACGGTCATCCACCATCATATAGTCAGGATTGGCAGGACTGACCGCCAAATCCCTGACAATATCACGAACATCGCTTAAATCCTTCCGCTGGGGAAAACCGACTGCTTCGATGCGGCGGAAGGTCTTTCCGCAATCCTCGGATAGCAAAACGCCCTTGCTGTCATTGATATAGACGTTATCCGGCCTTGTTTCAATCACGTCCAAACCGTAAATCGGTTCATCCGATAAAATTTGTGTAAAGGTAACGCCGCCGTCCTCGGAGCGGTAGAACCCGGATTCGTTGCCGGCATATACGATTCCCTTATTAGGATGCACCTCGATCACACTGTCGGACATTTCCCGATTGACAACAAACCAGGTCTTGCCGCCGTCCTCCGTCTTGATAAGGCCGCCTTGTGAGTGGGAGCGCAGCGGCTCATACTCCATATCTGAGTTTTCCAGTCCCGCCCGGAGCCGGTAAAGATTGGACCAGTATGCCACCCTGCTGCCATTAAGGCGTGCGTCATAGCTGGATTTGTCCCAGGCGAGCTGTTTTCTGCAGTCACGCTGTCCGTTAAAGACATAGGAATACACATGGCTCCAGCTATCGCCCATATCCTCTGACAGATAAATGCCGCAGAAGGGTTCGTTCGATAAGGAACCGATTGCAAGAATGCGGTTTTTGCAGTTGGGGTCAATCTCAATATCCACACAGCCGCTGGCCGTAAACCCCCGGTAGGAGCGGTGCCATGACTTTCCGCCATCGGTAGAACGGAGCATACCGCCGATATCGACGCCGGCAAGCATCAGCGAGCCATCTACGTTATCGATCTCCAGCGCTTCCATCCATTGGCCGCCTTCGCCACCCGCAACACCCATATCCTTTAGCTCCTGCGTCACAGCCGGAATCTGCGTCCATGTGCTGTTTTTCTCGTTATAGACGTCAAAAGGCTCCGCTTTTGGAATATTCTCTGTCCAGTTCAGCCGCAGCGCCTCATCCATCGGCTTTTGATAGTCTGCCGCCGTCCGAAAGGCCACCGACGCTTGATTGGCAAGCGGGATTCCTGCCGCAGACCGCAGAGAATTTTGTATACTGACCGTATAATCGGTATCCGCCGTCAGCTTATCCGAAAACAGAACAATATACGCCTTGGCGGGGTCATTGACATCCTTGAAGGCGTGCTGTACCAGATCGGAATTTTCCCGGCCATTGACCAAAACCATGGTCTTATCCAAAAAGTCAATTCGTCGGTTAAACTGCATGGTGATCACCGGTACGGTTCCGGCCGGTACCACCGCACCACCTGTTACCGAAGCCGAGGTCATGGTAAGCGGAACGTTTTCCTCATCACGGATACCACAGTCAATATCCACCTTTACATCTCTGTCGGGCATGGTAAAGGTAAATCTGTTTGTTCCTGTGAGCTTTGCACCGTTTACCCTGACACCGTTTACCTGTGAAACGGTATCCGGTGTGACCTCTAAGGTAATTCTTGTGCCGGCAAGTCCCAGATTTCTGCCCAGCTTAGAATCGCTGCTGATGGTCACATCAGCATGCTCTGTGCCGCTTACCGCAATGGTGTGATAACCTTTGGGAATGGCGCTTTCTTTGGCGTAACCGTATATTTCATAAATCTCAATATCCCCCAGCCAGGGCTGCATATTCCGAATCGCCATCCGGATATACTTAGTTGTCACCGGCCGATCCAATACAAATTCATAGTAGGGGCGCACACCGCCGGAATCGTCCCAAAGCTCGGTGCTGACAACCTCAGTCTGTACCATATCCTTTAATGTATCTGTCGCATAGACTCTTTCCCAGGTATCATCTGCGCCGGTTTCGCTGACATAGATTTCAAAGCCCTCCGCCCAGGCTCTCGTGGGCTGATCCAGATACATCAGCGTACCGTCCTGATAGGGCGTGCCGGTTTCCCAAAAGACCTTTAATTTCTCCAAAGGAACCGGAATCTTTGTTGTAATATCCATCAGAACAATATAATCCTTGCCTGCGTTTCCGTTGATATCATAGATGGGTATCCCGTCATATTCTTCCGTCCCGGCTGTGGTAATGATGTTTCGGTCAAAGACGCTCTTACCCTCTCTTTCAGGAGTCAACGAGAGACCGGTAGAGGACTTAATATCAAAATCGGCATGAAAGACATTCAACACGTCTACCATTTTCTCCTCCGGCGAAGGAGTCGCCGTAAGCTCTCTAACGGGCAGACACAGCCGGTTGATTTCCTCTTTCAAAAACGCCGCCAGCAGCTTTGCGCCCCTTTCGGTAAAGCAGCTGTAGCTGCTAAGCTGATTCGCCCAGATCCGCTGACTCTCCAACGCAACCCGGCCTTGGCTTTTCATCAGGTCAACGGTATAGCCATGCAAATCCAAAACCGGAATATTCTCTGTTTTCCCAAACTTCTTTATGGCATCAGACTGACCGTTAAGCGTTGCATTTACGGCATAGCTTTCGTCTGGGTTCTTCTGGGTTCCGGCTGCCGTTAACGGCTCCGGCGGTGTCACCAGAACGGGAATCCCGCCAATTTCACGAATACCGGTACATATCCGAATCAACAGCGACAAAAAACGTGCCGTTTCCTCCTGTTTAGAATGCTTCTGGGGCAGCTGGAGAAGCACATAATCTCCGGGCTTCAGCCGGGTCAGCAATGCGTCAAAACTTCCCGGCTCACTCACAAATTTCTCCGCAGTCACTCCTTCTTCAGACAGACTGTTATCGACGGTAATGCGGCTTTCATCCAAGCACTTTGCCAGCATCTGTCCCCAGCCTTTTAAAACACTTTCTTCCGGATAATCAGCAGCCGCCGCGCCGCCAACTGTATAAATGACAGGCTTTTCCCCAGCTGTCAGATCCAGATAGGATTCCTCCATCCTTGCGGCAGGCTTTTGTGTTCCTTCCTCCAGTACAAACAGCCTGAGTGTATCCGCCTCGGGCATCGCCCAGTCAAAGGTACAGGTGCTGTCGGTCACTGTCTGCGAGCGAATCCCCGCAAGGACTCCGTCCCGGTATACCGCAGCATAAATCTGCGCCGGGGTCTTTTCGGCATTATCTAAAGTAACCTCGGAGAGTCTTTTCGCTTTTTTTACATCATAAACCTGATTTCCCTCTGCGTCCAAAAGCACCCATGCTTTGATGTCATGAGGCTCTCGCTCTCTGATCGAAATCTTTGCGGTTTTCCCAATTCTCTGGCCGCAGACAGTAACCTCGGCACGAACATCATCCTCGACACTGCCAAGTCCGACAGGAATATTTTGGTCGATTCTTCGGCCTTGAGTATCCCAATAACGGTTTTCGCTGGTGTAGGCGACCTCTAAGCCGCAGCCTATCTGTGTATCAAAATAAGGCATGCTGTTTGCCGCCGATGCCGCATCAGCACAAAGCAGGGCAAGCGCATACTCCGCCTCTTTTTTCTCACAGCCAAGGTCTACTTTGCACACCGAAACCTCATCAAGATAGAGATCAACGTCTGCGGAAATTGTAAGTAATGCCCGGTCTGAATCGGCTTTTACATAGGCAAATTTCGTGACAAAGCCACGGTTTTCTCCAAGCTCTGTATCCATCCGATCCCGGTTCAAATCCGATTCTCCCAGCCGAAAGGTAAAGCCGGAGTCTGCCGCCGGGTCCGCTGTTCTTCCCAGAAAGGACACTCTGTACCAGGCACCCTTCTCCAAGGAAATCTCACATTGCAGTGTTGCGGTATGCGGCAGGAACATCACCATAGAATTTCTTCCTATGTCAGCACCGTTTAGAATTTTTGCTCCAACTGTGCCAAACACCGCCGCAGCAGCGTCCTCTGTTAAGTTCATGGTGCCGCCGGGAACCAGGTTCTGATAGGCAGACGCATACTCTTCCCGTTTCAGCATGGGCAAAGCGCCGTCTTTGCCTGTCGCATAGGCATAGCACCAATTCTTTTCTATCTCATTTGCGAAAATCCCGGAAATACCCTCATGATAAAACAAAGGCTCCTCTTTAGAATCCGTCACCCAAAGGCAGTCCTCTACGTTACAGTCGGGATTGATTTTTCCAATCTCGGTATCTGCATAGCACGCACAAAGAGACAGCAGGTTCTCACCCAGTCCCAGAATACCGCCGGTGTATTGCGCATTCTGACCGCCGTCACCGACATTCTGGCTGTAGCATTGGCGAATTTCAACGCCGCTGCCCTCCGCCTTTCCGACCAGACCGCCCGCCGCATCCAATTTACTTGCGGCGGTCTCGGTATCAAAATTAACATATTTTGCATAGCAGCCGGTAAGTCTTGCCTCATCCCGCATAACACCGACCATGCCTCCAAAGCAGACACCGCCGAGGTTTTGGGTCAGACTCCCGGTTACATTTTCAATACCCAAATCATAGA
>CATVQN010000020.1 GCA_958346135.1 uncultured Eubacteriales bacterium
ATATAGAGGAAACCGAGGACGGATATGTGCTTAACGGCTACTATCCGATAGAGATGACGACCTCGAATAACAACTACTCTAAGAAGATGAAAAAGGATTTAAGACTGTTTGAAAACCTCTGGATGACCCAGCCTAATGCAGACGGCGTACGCCTTACTTGGGATAACATCCCCGAGTATGCAGGCACCCTGCCATATCAGTGCTCGTATGAGGCGCTGGGAATGGATACTCCATATGTAGAGCCGGGTACGCTGGAGGCAGGCGATGTTGTCCGCGTGGTTGAGGAAAACGGTGAGATTGCATATCTTGAAGTCATAAGACGTGCATCGGTCGGACTGATGTCGGGCTATACAACCTTGAGCAAATACAACCGGGACGGCTTTCTTGACAAGGATACCGGGTTTGCAAACGGCGAGATTACCGAGATAAATTACAAAGAAGGCTTTATCAAGGTAAAGGGTTTCTACTGGCCGTCTGCAAGCGAACTCATCTCGTCCTCATCGTCCCTTTACGGGCAGGCAACCAATGATGTGGGGAACTATATCACAGAGATGGAGACTATCTTCCCGGTGTACAGAAATACGACGATTTGGGACGAGGAGAAGAAGCAATACCAGGTAGGAACCTTTGGTGACTACAATGTGGGGGATTTAATCTTTATATTAGGAAGAATAGACGCTCCGCGAAGTACGATCATTTTCAAAAATCATTGAAGGATAAATCCATAGTATCAAAACGGAGCAGTCACACTCGTAAAACCGCATAATTTCTATATGCTTGGAGTTTTACGCGTGGCTAAATCTTATATATAAAGGAGTGAGAAGAATGAAACGATTTGCGGCAATTTTACTGGCATTTGCCCTGGTGCTCTGTACCATGCCTATGGCTGTCCTTGCGGAGGAAGAACTTGAAATTACGCTTAAAATCAACGCCGAATATCAGGATTACGATATGATTTTGGTTGTTTTGGCCCGTGCAAATTATCAGGTGCTTGCCCCTGCAAGACCTTTTGCCGAGTCACTTGAGGCAGAGGTCAGCTGGGATGACAGCAGTCAGACAGTTACCCTTACAAAGGGTGATTATACCGCCGCACTTACGATAGATGCGGAAAACGGCATAAAAAATGGCGAAGAGACAAAGCTTGAAACACCGGCGCAGCTTGTGGATGGCACGGCGTATATCCCGGTCGAATTTGTCGGTGATGCGCTTAACTATCGTGTTCTGCGTGAGCAGTACGGCCGGTTTATCCGACTGGTAACAAAAACGACGACAACAAGTAACAAATACAACGGTGAGGTAAAGCCGGGCATGGCAGAACTAGTATCGGAGGTTCATCGCCCTGTGCCGACCGAGTTTGAAAGGTCAAACAAGCTTGACGATTTGATTTTTTATACCGATTACGAATATGTGCCGGAGGAGGAACTGACTGCGGAAAGGACGCTTGACACAAGTAATCTGCCCAGCGGCGAGGTGATCTATACCAACGATGATTTTGTGGACAGTGCAGGCTCGGGCCAGACGGGTAACGGTTGGTGGAAGCCGGTCGAAATCACCGATGAGGGTGTGAATTTTGACAGGGCGGTACAGATTTGCTGTACAAATCCTCCAAGCAACACGACCTTCTTTATCGTCAAGCCCACCAAATATGTGGAAGACTATGTAGACCCCAAGGACAAGTATCTTGTGAAGTTCTATGTAAGGCTTGTCGGCGGCGGTCATGTGGATACCGGTGCAGGTAAGGTATTTGTCCATATAGAGGAAAGCTACATACCCACCTGGATAAAGTCCGTTGCGGAAACCGTAGAGTTTGATGATGAATGGAAAGAGGTTTATTGCCTGGCAACGGGTGTTGAGAACGCGAACCACATTGGCGTAACAACCGGATTCTGGCGTCAGACGATTGAGATAGGCGGCTTTGAGGTACAAAAGCTTGATAGAGATGCCGACACATCAATGTTTGATGCTTACCAAAAAAAGGTCGATCTTATCAGCCCGCAGATGTCCAAGGATGCACCATGGAGAGCGGAGGCGCTTGAGAGAATCGAAGAGGTACGCAAGGGCGACTTTAAGGTCGTGGTAAAGGATGCAGCCGGAAATCCTGTGGAGAATGCAGAGGTAACCTTTGATATGTTCGAGCACGAGTTTAAGTTCGGAGGCGTGCTGGATGCGTCATTCTGGGATAACGCAGGCACAGGCGGCTGGGTAGAGCGATACGCCGAAACCATGGGCGTAAACTTTAATGCGATGGGCGCCGGAAACGCGGCAAAGCTACCTATGTTTGACTCTAACCCGCAAATGCTGCGGCGAAAGATTGACGATGCCAAAAACTTAGGCATCAGATACTTCCATGCACATGTACTCTGGATGCCGTCGCTCAGTAACGGCCACGAGCGGCCCTACCGATTCTACGGACCGAATCAGCCGCAGAATCTGGACTGGGATACCTTTGAGGATTATGTCAAAAATGATTTTAACAAGTTCATGACCTTGTTCCCTGAGATCAACGAGCAGGAGGTTGCCAACGAGATGGTGAACCGTGTTACATGGGATGCCAGATTCGGAGCCGATTATCTGCACAAGTTGTTTTGGTGGGCGGATGAGATACGCAAAAAGAATCCCAATAATCATGCAACGCTTGGATACTGCGACAACCAGATTAACAATCAGAAATATTGGGATAAGCTGGACGCCTTCCAGAAGGCAGATCTTCCATTTGAGATGCTTTTCTACCAGGGACACAGCTACGACCATGAAAACGATGTGCAGGATAATGCAAGAAGACTCAGCAAGTTTGCCGAGACGTTTGACAGGTATACCTATGAGTATGGTAAACAGTTTGGTATTACCGAATATTCGTGCTATGCCGAAACCCAGGAGCATCAGGCAGACTTTACCCGTGACTTTCTGATAACGGCGTTCAGTCATCCGGGCTGCGAGTCGTTTTACATCTTCTGGCCAAGTGATGTATACAGCGGCGGAACGGCGAAGGCAACGGCAGGCTGTGCACCGCTATATGATATCAGGTTCAAAGAAAAGCTTGGGCTTCATCAGTGGCAGGATTTGATTTATAACAAGTGGTGGACAAGAGGCGCGAACACAACAACGGACAGCGACGGAAAGGGCAGCGTACGCGGCTTTTACGGCGACTATGATGTAACCGTAAAGGTAAACGGTCAGGAGGTCAAGACGGTGATGGCGGCATTCCATAAGGGATATGAGAATGAATTGACCATTACCCTAGATGAAATCTAAAAGGGAAAATGAAAAAAGGGATTTAATATATTATGTTTAAGGAGGAATTGTTATGAAAAAAGAAAACGGATGGAAAAAAACATGGCGAGGCTTTGCCAAAAGAGCGGCAGTACTCCTGGTTGCGTGCGCGGTAGTATGTTCGATTTTGCCGATGTCGATGCTTGCCGCAGCAGAAGAATTTGACGGAAAATTCTGGCAGACTGTTGCAACAATACAGATGGACAGCTTTGAAAATTTGAGAAATGAGGGTGTCCTCTCGGATACCGCAACCATCGGCGGTAAAAGCTATAACGCATCGTTTGTGTGGGGAACCAACGGCAAGAGAAATGCAAATTCAATGGCGTATAACAATGCATCCTACGCCCTTGCAAAGGAGGCTCTTGCAATTAAGCCTGATGGTGTTGGGGAATATGTTCTTGCTCACTTTGGCGCTTGTACGGCGGATAACTCTTGGAGATGGACATCATCCGATTCAGGATGGAAATTCTCAAATCTTTGGGATACAGGCTCTGTATCTGCAGGTGATAAAATCAGAATCAGTGCGCAGGTTTATCCGGATGCTGGTTCGATGCGTAAACAAAAGTTAAATTCGAGTAAAAATATATTTGAGCCGGAGGGTGATTCTGTAACTGCCGGCGAGATGAGAATGATGACCAATTCCCAAACTGCCCTGACACCCGTAACCGGTGACCAGTGGAACGAGCTGAAGCTGGAGATTGACCTTACGGAGGATAACATTTCGGATAATACTGTACAGATAGACTCGGGTGCTCCTGCGGAAGGCTCGGTATATGCGTTCAGATGGGTGATAGGTTTGGTTAAGGTAGAGGTTTATGCAGAGGCAAGCGGTACCTATACGATTGAGGACGGAAAGAAATGGGAACAGATGTCCCTTGTTACGATGGATGATTATGAATCCGTTGAAGGAGCATCAGGCGGTATCAGCTGGTGGGGCGGTAAAAAGTCGGACAATACCGGCTGGCTCAGAGCAGAGGCAGGCAGCGGAAAATACACCGTGTTTAATACCACTGGCGCCGATAAACCTTATCAGAGAATACACCAGGGAACGGGAATCAGAACTATGGCAGACGAGACTAGAATTACATCAAACCCGGTGATTCCCGGAGCTTCAAGTATTACCAATGTTTTCCTATTAAACAGAGTGTGGTCTAAGACATACGGAAGCTGGAACGCCGGTATGGGCAAGGGTGCACCCGATTCAAGGATCAATATAAGCGGTATTTTTGATAATACAAAGGTCAATGTAGGCGATACGGTCAAAATCACAGCGTGGGTTTATAACGCACTCATGCATGATGCGACTACGGCTTCAGACGTATACAAGGCAGATACCCCGGGTACGCTTACGATGTGGCTGTCCGACAAGGCGAGAAATGAAACGATAGCAACAAACGGACCTTCTGCAGATTACAATTTAACGAAACCTGTCAATTCGGCTGAAACCGTGACCTATAACGACATGATGGAAGGAACTTGGAGAGAGGTATCGCTCACCTATACCGTGACAGAAGAAAATAAAGACGTGACAGGTGTTTCTTTTAACAGTGACAAGTTCGGAAGCGAGAAGGTAGAGGAATTTCCTCTGCTTCTGTACCTGGCGGCGGTTAAGGCTGAAAAGTTGGTTGATGCCACCGATGAGACAGTCGGTAGAGTTGCAGGAAGCATTACGGCGGGCGGAATCGGAGAGATTGCAGAAGGTGATGATGTGAAGGTTCTTGCGGTTGCATACAGCGGCGATATGTTCCTCGGCTGCGATTTGGTTGAGTACACTGCTGACGGTAAGTATGATTTTGCAATCGAGAATGCAAGCAATGCTGACAACGTTGTTGTATATATATGGAATATGAATAACATAGAGCCACGGTTTATGCCGATTATATGTGAAAATGTGACGGAGTAATCCCAATGCGAATTTTTGGAACAACAAAGGGGAGCGACACAGAACGTTCCAACTGTGAAATTTCCATATAGACTACATCGAAATGGTAACGTTGCAGGGTTCGGCGTTTATGACGAGCCCTGCAGCCACAAAAAGGAGCTAAGAAAATGAGCATAAAGAAAACCCTTAGCCTGATACTGATTTTAAGTATTGTAATGACATCTTTTTCCGCGGCGGTATTTGCGGCGGAGGATGCCACAGACGATGTGCCTTACAGCCGTGCAGTGGCTGTGCTTTCAGCGCTCGGAATTATGAAGGGTAAGTCGGATACCGATTTCGGCGAAAACGACTGCCTTACCCGTGCGGAAATGAGCACGGTAGCGGTTCGTTTTATTGGCTTAGATGCTGAAAAAACAGGCGATAACCAAAGCCGCT
The DNA here is from genome assembly GCA_958346135.1 of uncultured Eubacteriales bacterium. Classification (GTDB taxonomy): domain Bacteria; phylum Bacillota; class Clostridia; order Monoglobales; family Monoglobaceae; genus Ructibacterium. The sequence continues at coordinate 5,588 of CATVQN010000020.1, forward strand.
ACACCGATGTTGACGAAACCCACTGGGGCAAAAGCTATATTAACACGGCGACCGGACTTGCAATGATTCAGGGAAACGGCGACGGAACCTTTACGCCCGATGACGAGACGACTGCAGAACAGGCAATAAAAATCCTTGTCTGTGCACTCGGCTATGAACCAATGGCAGAGGACAAAGGAGGATATCCTGCCGGATACCTGACGGTTGCGGCACAGCTCGGATTGTTTCAGGGGATTGACTTTCCCGACGGCTATGACGTACCCATCGAAAGATGGAAGATTGCGATGCTTGTCTATAATGCACTCGAGGTTGACCTGATGCAGGTGAAGGCTTACGGTGACAACCAGTATTCGGCAGTCGAAAAGGGCAGCACGGCACTGGAGAAGTACCACAAAGTCAAAAGAAAGACCGGTACGGTTGCCTCGGCGTATGCGGCTGCAATTGACGGCGATTATGCAGACAACGGCGAGGTAATGATTGACGGCGTAAATTACGCCATAGAGCTTAATATTGCCAAGTATATCGGATACAGTGTTGATTTTTACTGCACTATTGAAACGGAAGGTAAAAAGAGCAAGATTATCGCATTTTTCCCGATTGAGGACAAAGCACAGCGTACCGAGATTGACTTTGACGATGTGGTATCGGCAAACATCAATGCGGACGGCGATGCTGAAATTAAATATTACAACAAGGGCGGAGCAAAGCTCAAAAGCATAAGCCTGACAGACGCTGTTATTATGTACAACGGTAAGGCGGAGAAGTTTGAGACAGACGAAGATGCGCAAGAGTTTCTGGATACACACAGGAAGCAGGGACAATTTGTCGTTTTACGGAGTACAAGAAGTGATGAGCAAAATGTTCTCTTTATCGAAAACTATGACGCATATGTTATATCGGATATCAATCCTGAATTTAAATGGATTTCATATAATATATACACGGTTGACGGAGTCAAGCGCGGAGTGCTTGACCTTTCAAATCGCGAAATTTCCGATCGCAGAGTATTCTATTACGACGCAGACGGAAACGAAATTATGATGGGTGATTTGACAATCGCAGATGTTATTATGGTCTATGCGTCAACCGACAAGCGGATATATAATATTTACCAAAGTAAAAAGCAGATTTCGGGCAGGATTGAAAGGCGTGAAAAGCTTGACGGAACTGTAGGTGTTGCTGTAGCGGAAAAATCCTATGAGACGATTTCCGAAATTGATTTTTCAAATATAACACATGCGGTATATTCGCCCCACTGGTATTTTGAAAGTACAGGTGTTACCGCAGATGGCCTTGCGTACAAGGCTGATTTATCGGCAAGCGGCGGCTATATCAGTGCAAGCAGTAACTATTACACGGTTGATAGTCTGGCAGATGGTGCGTTCGGCGGACTCAAGGGAAGTGAGCTTCCTGAGATTTCCAGTGGTAATCTGCTGCGCCTGACAAGGGGGCAGTATGATACCTCCAAACCCGACAGAGGGGGCATGATCAGAATACGCAATATTTTTGACAAGTCCAAGGTTGAAATTGGAGACCGTGTTAAGATAACTGCGTGGGTTTACACCGACGATATATGGGATGGCAATCCCGAGCAGACATTGGTAGAGGATCAGGAAAATGCGACCACGGCTCTTAATATGTGGCTGTCGGTGGAGAGAAACATCTCCCAAAATCAGGCAGGCTACAATCATACCGGCTGGCAGGGTGACGAGGGTATCAGGATAACCGATCTTAAAAACCATGAGTGGGTGCCCGTCAGCTTTGAATATGAGCTTACAAGAGGAAATATGGCGGCGGCGGACATAAGAATTGACGCATCGGTTGACAGCGGAGCATTTCCCCATTCAAGAAATACCTTCATTGCAGGGGTCAGGGTGGAAAAAGTAACAAGCGGCACAAGCGAGCTTGATCACTATACCTTCCCAGAGGATAATGCAAAATATAAACTCTACATCGGCGGCGAGGGCTATGAGCCGGTAAATTCGCTCTATTCAAGTCTGATCTCCTTTGATGATGAGGTTACACTGCTGCTTGACCGCAACAACAAGATTGCAGGCTATATTCAGGGACACCAGAAATCCGCCTACGGTCTTTTGATGGATGTTAGTGTAAAGAACGGGGCGTTTAGCAATACGCTTCTCCTTAAGATTATGGAGTCGGACGGTACGCTGCATACTTACGAGACCTTAAAGGAGGTCAAGGCGTGGAATGGTGCCGAGGTTGTAAAAATGGCGGCGCAAAGCTTGGTTACCGATGCGCCGGCAGACCCGATGACATCACATTATCTCTGGTCCACAAACAATGCATCCGAGTTCACAGGGGTATATCATTCCTGGATGACCGACAAGGTCAAGTCGGATGCGGCATCGCGTAAGATGATCTACTTTGAGACCAATTCTAAAGGCGAGATACATACCATTCTCGTCCCCTCGATGCCCGAGGAGCATCCCGAGGCGAAAATCGTAATGCTGCACAATTTCGGTTGGCACACCAATCCGTGGCTTTCGTATAACAATGTTACACAGTCGGTTAGCGGGAGACTGATTGCCTACACCAACGGAACCTATCTGGACAAAGATGAGTATATCTACAAGATAAACGACTTTGCAACTGTGTACGAGGCAGTTCCGATGGACTACGATGACAGCGACTACCGTCTTGTCGAGGGAGGAATCACCGCTCTGGCGAGCGAAAATCTTTACAACGGTATGGACTGGACAAATGCTCAGCTTTACAGATGTCCGGGCAGTGATACCATTGACTTTATGATCATTAATCCCAAAAAACCGAGCAACGGTTCTGATCAGCATAAGGTGGTTATCGTTGACAGTATCGGTGAAACCGTTGATGGTTGTACGCTTGAGGGATATCTCGACGGTGTGCCCTATAGTATGCCGATTAAACCCAACACAAGGTTGATGGAGCATATTCTTATCACAAGTCTTGACGAGGATTGGAAGTATGTCACGAAGGATATGTTGCCGCAGATGGCAGAGGACGGTGCACGGCCCTACAATGTCTTCTACGAATCTGATGTTATGGGTAATCAGGTAACGCCCTATGTTGGACCGGACAATGTCTTTAAGGGCGATGTTGTTCGTGTGCTTGAACGTGACGGCGAGATTACCAGCCTGGAAATTGTACGCCGTAAGTCAACGGGTGTTGTCACAATGTATAATGCCACCTATCCCGGGGGCGGTATGTATGGCGCGCTTATGCAATGGAATACCTGTGTAAGGGGTGAGATTGTCGACGTTGACAGTAATATCAATGTTATTACTGTCAAGGGATATTACCATTCAGGCACCAACCCGGTTGTGTCCATCAATGCGAGCCCATCGCAGTCCTCGCCGGTTGCGGAGTTTACCACATTCCTGCATTTTACCAATAGAAGTGCGTGCGTTTATGATCTTAAAACAGGAAAATGCTATCCTGCGACAAAAGCGGATTATCAAGTAGGGGATGAGATTTTTTCATGGAAATATGCATCTTCGCCCGCCAATGTTATCATATTTAAAAACGGAGATCTGTAACGTTTTTAAGGGCTGAAAGCCGTAATCCGGCTTTCAGCCCTTATGTACATGGAACGTATAAGCATATCCAAGAATATGTCTACCCCCCCCGCTCTGTTTTGCTGAAAAATTGTCTATTGCAATGATATTACTCAGATACAGTTCTTTAGCTTTTGGTTAATGGATTCTCTTAAATGGATAATATAGTCGGATTCTCTCGGGTATTCTTCAAATCCGCATATGTCATCCAGCATAGCTTCTACGGCATTTCTGCTTGTAAGTGATTCCAAAAGCTTGAGGGCTCTTAAATCTTGTAAGGCCTCATTGAACACATATAACCGAAGGGAGCAAACCACCTCGTTATATTCATTAAGAGGATAAACCACAAAAGCATCTCCGGATGGGAAGCATTCTCCCGCTGAGGTATCCATATATGGATTGATGACGTATTTGGATTTACCTGAAAACCAAAAATTGAATCCCCATTGCAAAAATCCCTCTATGCGGTATTTATAAAGCTGATAACCTAAAATTCGGTTTCGATATGAGGGCATTGCCATAAATCTGTTTGCGACAGCTTTCCCTTGACAACAACAGTAATATGCCCAAAGATGTTGTACATCATTATCTATAAATGTCTTGATATGATCAACAGGAACGACGGGCCTTTTTATAATATTTTTTTCATAAAAACTGTATTCTGAC
>CATVQN010000021.1 GCA_958346135.1 uncultured Eubacteriales bacterium
CCATCGGACGGCCGGTTCCGATGCCCAAACGGAAGCCCGCATTTTTTAAGGCTTGCAAGGTGTCCTTCAATTCCGGCAGAGAAACAATGGGATTCTCACCGATTTTGAGGCCCTCTATCTCCCCATCACCATGAAACCATGCCTGAAAACAGCCATGCAGCTGCTGCCACAGCTTACCATAACTTCGCTTATAACTGCCCGGCTTGGCCGGAACGGCTGTTGCAAGCAAACCCTCTACCCCATGGTAAAGCTCCGGCGGTCGCAGTGCCATGTTCTCAATGAACATGCAGACTGATTCAAAATGCCAACTGTCAAAGGTTTCAAGTTTGGGATCCAAATATTTTGCCACACAGAATACCACATAAGCCAGATCCCAGTTTGTATTGACGCCCAGGCGTTTGACTGCCCGTACCGTTTTCCCGTGGCAAAAAATAATATCATAAATTTCCTGATATTTTTTTCGGCACCAAGCGCGGTCAATATCCTGATGACCGTAATATTGATAACCGTAAAACAATTCATACACGGTCAAGGCGGCTGCCTGCCAGTAAATTTGTTCGCCGGTAATCACACCGTCCATATCAAAAATCAGGGTATCAATCTCACTGCGCCGTAACTTCATACTCGACCCTCCCTGCAACGCCGGAGGTCAACCCTTTACGATTTTCATCCACGCTCAATGCTGCGCCCAGGGCAATGCCGAAGGCTCGATAGGCCGCCTCCCAAATATGGTGGCCATTTTCACCCTTTTGGATGTCCAGATGCAGCGTACAGCGTGCCCCCTGCACAAACCCATCCAGGAAAGTAATCAGCTCCTCTGCCGGCATTCCCTCGACCGTCTCGCCATATTCTACAGCGCTGGAAAAGCCCAGGTATGAGCGATCCTCAAAGGAGATCACTGCCTCTGCCTTTGCTTCGTCAATAATCCCCACACCTGCTCCATAGCCGGAAGGGATATTTTGCCGTACATATTCACCTACCGCCTTACCAAGCGTCATAGACACGTCCTCTGTCACAAGATGAACAAGCTGAAATTCGTCCAAAGACATGGTAATATCAATATTAAGCACTGCACGCCAGGCAATATGTTCAATCATGTGATTGAGAAACGGAAGTGGCGTTCGGATGTGTTTTCGGTAATCCGGCTTTAACATTCCCTTCTCAATGGTAACCTGTATGGAGGATTCGGTAGTTTTTCTGGTCACTGTAACTTTATTTTTCATAGACCTTTTCTCCTCTATTTTCTCTCTTTTACCGCCAGGCCGTGAGTGTCAAACCCCTCGACGGTCGCAATACGATATGCATAATCACGCACCATCTCAAATCCGGCTTTGCTGGCATAGCCGACAGAAGAACGCTTGAGAAAGTCAAACACCGAAACGCTGGAATAGGTCTTCGCAAACTGACCGGTCGGCAGAATCGCATTAGGACCCAGTACAAAATTGCACAGTGTAACAGGGGTATAATCACCAAGCAGAATCTCGCCTGCATTCTTGATTTTCGGCAGCACATCAAACGGTTTTTCGGTCATAACCTCCATATGCTCCGGCGCATACTCGTTGACGAAATCGATACTCTCCTCCAAGCTGTTTGTAATGATAGCACCGCCGTAGGTATTAAAATTGGTAGTTACAAATTCCCGGCGTTTATCGGAAATTTTAGTCAGCTGACGTTCTACAATTTTGGCCGCCTTTTCCACCAGCTCCGGGCTGTGTGTAACCAAAAGCGCCGCCGAATCCGGTCCGTGCTCCGCTTCAATCATCCAGTCAAGAGTCACCTTTTCCGGGTCGGCTTTCTCATCCGCCAGAACAATACACTCGCTGGGCCCCGCAGGAAGTCCTGCATCTATATAGTTGGCAAGAACCCGCTTTGCCGCCGTGGCATAGGAATTTCCGGGACCGATGATCTTATGACATTTGGGAATGGTTTCGGTGCCAAAGGCAACAGCCGCAACCGCCTGGATACCGCCCACCTTATAGATTTCGGTAATGCCGATGATTTTGGCTGCCGCCAAAATAGCATCATCTACGTCTCCCTTCTCATTGGGAGGAGTCACCACAACAATCTTCTCAACATTTGCCACCTTAGCCGGCACGCCCAGCATCAGCATCACTGACGGAAAGCTTCCTTTACCTCTTGGCACATACAGACACACATCCACGATCGGCGTTGTTTTTTCGCCTACCATCAGGCCCTTGTCCACCTCGGTAAACCACATTTCCTCCGGCAGCTGCTTTTCATGAAAATTATGAATATTTTTTGCGGCATAAGCAATAGCCTCTCTGGTTTCGGCATCCAAACGCTCATAGCCGGCCTCGATTTCCTCCGGCCGAACCTTAATCTGATCCCGGGTCAGCGATACATGATCAAACTTTGCGGTATACTCCAGCACCGCCGCATCACCCCGGACACGAATATCGTCCGATACCTCTGTGGCAAGCTTCATCTGCTCAGAAATATCGGTCTCCGCCCGTTTCATGATAAATGCCTTTTTCTCCTCCGATAATTCGGACAGTTTATATATATTCATCTCTTTCACTCCTTTGTCTTAACCGGCTTTCCTCTGCAAGCCGCCAACAGTTCTTTTTATTATACAACAGGATTTTCCTTTTTACAAGGGAATTTCTGAATTTTTGGCAAATCGACGAAGAGGATGCCGAAAAAGCATCCTCCTAACTTTTGCAAAGCTCTGATTTACGGAACGATATTTCCCGCGGCACAGTAGATTTCATACCATTCCTCACGGGTCAGCATCACATCTGCCGCTTTGATACAATCCTGCAGCCGCTGTATATTCATGGTTCCGGTAATGACCTGCATCTTAGCCGGATGCCGCAGAATCCATGCCGCTGCGATAGTAGTATTGGAGACACCGTACTTTTCCGCAATCCGATTGATTGCGGCATTCAGCTCCGGAAACTTGTCGTTGTCCAAAAATACCCCTTGAAAGAACCCATACTGAAAAGGCGACCACGCCTGGATGGTAATATCCCGCAAACGGCAGAAATCCAGAATGCTCCCGTCATGATCGACGCTGGATTCATTCGTCATGTTCACATTGATACCATTGGTAATCATCCCCGCATGGGGAATGCTGAGCTGAAGCTGATCCGCCAAAATAGGCTGCTTTAGATAACGCTCAAGCAGCTGTATCTGTGCCGGTTTTTGGTTGGAAACGCCAAAATGCCGCACCTTTCCGCTTTCCTGAAGAATACAGAACGCCTCTGCCACCTCCTCCGGCTCCATGAGGGCATCCGGGCGATGCAAGAGCAAAACATCCAAATACTCGGTCTTTAAACGGCTGAGTATGCCGTCTACGGAAGCCAAAATATGCTCCTTGGAAAAATCAAAATACCCCTTGCGGATACCGCATTTGGATTGCAAAATCACCTTTTCCCGAACGTCATCATTCATATGAATGGCATCCGCAAAAATTTTCTCACATTCTCCGCCGCCGTAAATGTCCGCATGATCAAAGAAATTTGCACCGCCGCTCAGCGCAGTCTGGATAAAGGTTTCCGCATCAGAAGCGGAAAGACGGTTGATCCGCATACAGCCCACCGCAATCACAGGCACCTGCAGATCGGAAACACCCAACTGAATGGATCTCATGATAATTCCTCCTTGTCTTGTCTTATCCTTTGCCTATCGTTCATCATAGGATCAATGATGGAACAGCCGGATGCCGGTAAAGGCCATGGCCATGCCAAACTTATTACAGGTTTCAATCACATTGTCGTCACGGATACTGCCGCCCGGCTGGGCAATCACAGTCACACCGGATTTATGGGCACGTTCGATATTGTCACCAAAGGGGAAGAACGCATCGGACCCCAACGCCACATCGGTGTTTTTAGAAAGCCAAGCCTTCTGCTCTTCTTTCGTAAATACCGGCGGCTTTACCTTAAAGGTTTTCTCCCAAACGCCGTCTGCCAATACATCCATATACTCATCCGAAATATAAACATCAATGGCATTGTCACGGTCGGCACGCCGAATCCCATCTACAAACTGCAAATTCAGCACCTGAGGTGCCTGGCGAAGCCACCAGATATCCGCTTTATTTCCCGCAAGTCTGGTACAGTGAATCCGGGATTGCTGGCCGGCACCGATACCGATTGCCTGACCGTCCTTTACATAGCAAACGCTGTTGGACTGGGTATACTTTAAGGTAATGAGCGCAATTTGCAGATCCCGTTTTTGCTCCGGGGTCATTGCCTTATTTTCGGTCACCACATTGGCCAGAAGATTTTCGTCAATGGCCAGCTCATTTCTGCCCTGTTCAAAGGTCACTCCAAACACCTGCTTATGCTCTACGGGAGCCGGAACATAGTCCGGGTCAATCTGAATAATATTATAATTTCCTTTCCGCTTACCCTTTAAAATTTCCAACGCTTCTTCTGTATAGCCGGGGGCAATCACCCCGTCTGATACCTCTTTGGCAATCAGCTGTGCCGTAGCCTTATCACACACGTCGGAAAGAGCAATAAAATCTCCGAAGGAGGACATTCTGTCCGCACCTCTGGCTCTTGCATAGGCATTGGAAAGCGGTGTCAGTTCAATGCTGTCATCGACAAAATAGATTTTTTTCAAAGTATCCGACAGCGGCAAACCTACCGCCGCTCCGGCAGGAGATACATGCTTAAAGGAGGTCGCCGCCGGAAGTCCCGTTGCCGCCTTTAGCTCCTTCACCAGCTGCCAGCCGTTTAAAGCGTCCAAAAGATTGATATACCCGGGTTTTCCGCAGAGAACCGTAAAGGGCAGCTCCCCCTGCTCCATAAAAACCCGAGATGGCTTCTGGTTTGGATTACATCCGTATTTGAGTTCCATTTCTTTCATGCTGTTTTCTCCTTCCATGTCATTACACATTTTTATTGATGATCTTCGAGCAAACCCGACCGTCCTTTAAATGGATATAGCGCACAAACAAAGAGACCTTGTTTTCCGCATTCAGGCTCTCCCAGATTCCGTTTGCGAACTCCTCCATATCATCCGGAATTTCTACCGTCTTGGGCTCGCCCTCAAAAGACGGTAGCGGGCTCCCGTCCCCCCGATAGGTATGGATAAAATGACCCTCGCCGGCTTTGGGATTGGTGTAGGTAAAGGTATGCCGCAGACAGGAGGACGGATCGCCGTCCGCACTCTTTAGAATAGACAAGGCATAATTAAAATTCTGGTCGGTAGTCTTAATGATACCTGAAATTCTTGGGGTGTAATTGGGCGCATCATCCTCAAACTCCCGGTTTCGCAGCGCCTGCTCAAAGGTCATTTGCTGATTCATCAGATCATAAATGGTATCGGTCTGATCCCCGTTGGTCACAATGGTCTTATTCCCCAAAACCCGCACCGGAGCGTAGATAATCAAATGCGGATCTTCCATTTTTGAAGGGTCAAAGGCCTGGGTACGGATTCCGTCTCCATCCTCGACAAACACACGGTTACGACTGTTCTCACTTCTGCCCATAATAAAATAGGCTGCGACTGCATTTTCTCCGTTCTTGGATTTTCCCAGCACAATGCCCCGGCCGGGATAACCGTTTGCTCTTAACTCATCATACAAATTGATTTTCATATCGATTCCTCCTTTTTTCAGCGTATCTGGCCGCTGCACACCAGTTCTACCGCCTGGGGCAGAATCTGCCATTCCGCCTCTTCCATCACTCGTTTTTGCAGAGTTTCAGGGGTATCGCCCTCCAAAACATTTACTGCCTTTTGCAGAATAATCCTGCCGCCATCGGTTACTTCATTAACAAAATGCACGGTCGCACCGGTAATTTTTACACCGTAATCCAGCGCCGCCCGATGCACCTTTAAGCCATAAAAGCCATCCCCGCAAAAGGAGGGAATCAATGACGGATGGATATTGATAATCCGATCCCGATACTGCTCCAGCAGCTCGCCTTCCAAAATGGCCAAAAATCCGGCCAGCACAATCAGATCCACCTGTTTTTCTTTCATATAATTACAGATAGCACGATTAAATGCCAAGCTGTCACCGCCGCAGGATTTTTTTGTGATTACCTTGGTATCAATGCCGGCATTTTGGGCACGCTCTAGGGCAAAAGCATCCTCTTTATTGCTCACCACCGTAACAATCTCACCGCTGTGAATGACACCGCTTCTCTGTGCATCTATCAATGCCTGAAGGTTGGTTCCCCCGCCGGAAACTAAAACTCCGATTTTCAGCATATGTCCACTCCCTTTTCGCCGCTGACAATCTCACCGACCACACACGCTTCTTCGCCTGCACTGCGTACCGCCGCAACCGCTTGATCCGCCTGGTCGGCAGGAACCGCAAACATCAGACCGATTCCCATATTATAAGTATTAAACATATCTCGCTCCGAAACCTCGCCCAGCTTCTGAATCATCTTGAAAATGGGAAGAACCTCAAAGCTGTTTTTATCAATTCTCGCCCGGGTTCCCTCTTTCAGCATTCGTGGAATGTTTTCAATAAAGCCGCCGCCGGTAATATGGGATACCGCCCGCACGTCCACCTGCTCAATCACGGACAATAATGGTTTTACATAGATTTTCGTGGGAGTCAGCAGCGCCTCTCCCACCGTCATACCGAGTTCATCGCTGTATGTATTTAACCGTGCTGCACAATCGGTACTGTCGTCAATGCGAAACACCTTACGAACCAGAGAATAACCGTTGGAATGAACACCGGATGACTTTACGCCGATAATGACATTACCCGCCTCTAAACGGCTGCCGTCAATGATTTTATCCTTATCCACAATTCCCACCGAGAACCCCGCCAGGTCGTATTCCTCCGGGTCATAGAATCCCGGCATTTCCGCAGTTTCTCCGCCGATGAGAGCACAGCCCGCCTGAACGCAGCCGTCTGCTACACCTTTCACAATATCCGCAACCCGTTCGGGAACATTTTTTCCTACCGCAATATAGTCCAGAAAGAACAGGGGCTTTGCACCGCCGCAGGCAATGTCATTGACACACATCGCCACACAGTCCTGACCCACGGTATCGTGCTTATCCATGATAAATGCCAGCTTTAGCTTGGTGCCCACGCCGTCAGTTCCGGAAACCAGTACCGGGTTGTGATATCCCGCTCCGATCTCAAACAGCCCTCCAAAACCGCCGATTCCCGATAACACCCCGGGGATGTTCGTCCGCTTTACATGTTCCTTCATCAACTCTACCGCTTTGTAACCTGCCTCTACGTCTACTCCTGCACTCTTATACGCCTGACTCATTGGTATTCCTCCTTCTGTTTCATGCCCCTACAGGCTCTTTAATTCCTCTTGCAGCTTGGCATCCTTCTTCATGACCTCCGCCGCCATATCCTTCTTAAACTGCTCCAGTTTCTGCGCAAGTCCGGCATCCGCCAAAGCCAGCATCTCTACTGCCAAAATCCCCGCATTGTCCGCACCGTTTACCGCTACGGTTGCCACCGGGATTCCCGACGGCATCTGCACCATAGACAGAAGCGAATCCAAGCCGTCCATCAGGGACGATTGAATCGGCAGCGCAATCACCGGCAGGGTGGTATAAGCCGCAATCACCCCTCCAAGGTGTGCCGCCTTTCCCGCAGCCGCAATAATTACCTTAATTCCGTTTTCCTTGGCCTCCTTGGCGAAGGCCTCCGCCTGATAAGGGGTACGGTGCGCAGAAATTACATGCGCTTCATAGTCTACCCCGAACTTTTTTAACTGATTGATCGCCCCTTTGACCACCGGGAGATCAGAATTACTTCCCATAACAATTGCAACCTGTGCCATATGCTTCAAAACCTTTCTGCCCACAAACTTATTTTCGCCCGCCGTGGACAGGCGGGATTTTAATCGATTGTCAAGTCTATTCGTTTAGGTTAGAAAATCTTTTTCTGGTATCTGCGCAGGTGAAAACCTTTTTTCTTCCGCCTTATGGTATACCACCGCACCGTCTACAATGGTGCATACCACATCACTGCCTCGCACAGCGTAAACCAGATTGGAAACGGTATTGTGATTCGGTTTCAGATGCGGAACGTCAAAATCCAGTAAAATTACATCCGCGAGAAAGCCGGGCTTTAACATTCCCAAATCCAAATACCCCAGCGCCTTTGCGCCATATACGGTGGCCATCTTTAAAACCTCCCAAGCCGGAAGAACAGTGGGATCCATTAAAATGCCCTTGTGCAAAATTCCCGCCAGCTTGATTTCCTCAAACAGATCCAGATTATTGTTGCTGGAGGCGCCGTCCGTTCCCAAGGCTACGGTAACCCTATGATCCAGCAGTTTGGGAACCTCCGCAATACCGGAGGCGAGCTTTAAATTACTCACCGGATTATGCACCACCGCCGCCCCGCTTTTTGCCAGCAGCCCCATATCCTCCTCTGACAGCCATACCCCATGTGCTGCGGTCAAGGGAATCTCTAGCATACCGCACTCCTTCATATATTGGGTGGGGCTCATTCCGAAATCCCGTTGACAGTCTTTGTTTTCGGTCCGGGTCTCTGACAGATGGGTATGAAGCCGAAGGCCGTGGTCCTTGGCAAACTCTACGCATCTTTCTAAAGTATTTCGGCTACAGGTGTAAACCGCATGAGGAGAAATTCCTACCCTGAGCCGGCCGCTGCCTGTCTTTACCTGCTTCAGAAGCCGCTCTGTCTTTTCCAGTTTGGTCTCCAGAACGGGATCGGTGATACCCTCGTTTAATACACCCCGGATTCCCAGCATCTCTGCGGCCCTTGCCGTTTCCTCCTGAAAGAAATACATATCATGAAAGCAGGTGGTTCCGGAGGCTAACATCTCCATGATTCCTCTGACACTGCTCTCATAAACCAATTTGGGTGTCAGCGTCTCTTCAAAGGGGAAAATCTTTTGAAACAGCCAGTCCTGAAGATTCATATCATCGGCGTAGCTGCGCAGTACCGTCATTGCCGTATGGGTGTGGGCGTTAATCAGTCCCGGCATAGCGACCTTGCCGCTCCCGTCAATCACCTTATCAAACATCCCCTCCGGTCGTTTGGTTCCCACATAGGCAATTCGATTTCCCTCAATTTGGATATAGGCATTTTCTATCACCCGCTCTTCTTCACACATAGTGACTGCCGTGACATTTTCAATCAATAAATTGTGTTTCATTGCCGATACCTCATATCCTCTACCGTTTTATTCTGAATTATTTCGTAATACCGTTTTGCCTCATCTTTCGCCAGCGCAACACTAAGGTTTCGGTAGTTTCCGCATTCTATTTCACTGGCACCGGGCATCTCTCCTTCAAAATTCATGGCCTTTTGGAATGTATCAAGAATCAGCGCCAGATTTTCAGCATGATTCAGATTCCGAATCAGCAAATAAAATCCGGTCTGACAGCCCATAGGGCCAAAATAAATAATTTTATCCGCCAAACTGCTATTTCGCACCAGCGTTGCACCAATATGCTCTAAGGAGTGCATAGCGGCATTGGAAATCAAATCACCGGTATTGGGCTTTCGCATCCGCAAGTCATAGGTCACAATATCCCCGTCAATCCGAGAAATATAAACAC
>CATVQN010000022.1 GCA_958346135.1 uncultured Eubacteriales bacterium
GTGTAGCATAATTTTGGTGCCATGGAGTGTCAAGGCACCCGAGAGCCCTTTTTTCGCTTTCTATCCAAATAAAAAGCCGCAGCAAGGTAGGCTGCGGCATATGGGATTTATATTATTTGTCTAAGGGCAAATTGGGAACTGCGTTTAATGACATATCGGCCACCTCGCCGTTTTGATACGCAAAATAGGCCGCACAGCCAATCATGGCCGCATTGTCGGTACACAGCTCCGGTCTCGGATACTGAAAGGCCAGATGGTTTTCTCCGGCCTTTTGCAGGATTCGCTCCCGCAGTGGGAGGTTGGCGGCCACACCGCCCGCAAGGGCAATTTGCGAAACCTGATACTCTTTTGCACACTGAATCAGGTGCTCTGACAGCACATCGATGACCGCCTCCTGAAAGGAAGCCGCCACATCTGCCCGATTGACGGGGATTCCCTTTTGCTCTGCGTGGTGCAGATAATTCAGCACCGCCGTTTTCACACCGCTGAAGCTGAAATCAAAGCCCTGCTCTCCCATATTGACCCTGGGAAAATGGATGGCATTGGGGTTACCCTCTGCCGCCGCCTTCTGGATGGCAGGTCCGCCCGGATAGCCGAGGCCCAGCACCCGGGATACCTTATCAAACGCCTCCCCCGCCGCATCGTCATGGGTCCTGGCCAAGACCCGGTATTGATGATAGTCCTCCACCAGCACAATATGACTGTGACCGCCCGAGGCCACAAGGCAGACAAAGGGCGGCTTAAACTTTGGATTTTCAAGATAGTTGGCACAGATATGACCCTTGATGTGATGAACCGGAATGAGCGGCTTATTCAGCGCATAGGCAAGTCCCTTTGCGGTGGAAACCCCCACCAGCAATGCACCCACCAATCCCGGGCCGTAGGTGACGGCAACAGCGTCCAGCTCCGAAAGCTCCAGGTTGCAGTCTGCCATAGCACGGTCAATTACACAGCTGATATATTCAATATGTTTTCTGGATGCGATCTCCGGCACCACGCCGCCATAGAGCTTATGCAGTGCAATCTGGGTATGAATGACGTTAGACAGCACCTTGGTGCCGTCTTCCACCACGGCCGCCGCCGTTTCATCACAGGAGCTTTCAATGGCTAAAATTCGCATAGGGATTCTCCTCACTCGTTTGTTAGATTCCATTCTTTGGTCATAATCACAGCATCTTCTGTGCCCTGATAATAGCGCTTTCGGATGCCGCAGCTAATAAAGCCCTCAGATGCGTAGAGCTTTTGTGCCGCAAGATTGCTTTGCCGCACCTCTAAGGTGACGGCGGTCATTTTTCTGCCTTGGCAGGCGCTTATCAGAGCGTCTAAAAGCTGCCGTCCGATTCTCTCTCGCCGATACTCCGGATGGACCGCCAGCTTGGTGATATTTCCCACATCGTACAGAAACCACACGCCGCCGTAACCGATGATTTTTCCCGTTTTCTCTGATTTTGCCGTCAGGAAACAGGAAAGGGGATTATGAAGCTCGTTTTCAAAGGAAGGTCGGCTCCAAGGGTCCTTGGGAAAACAAATCTGCTCTAAGGCAAGTACTTCGTCAAGCGCAGACTCATTCAAACACTCCACCTGAATCATAGATTTTCCTGCCATCCCTTCTGAATCAAGCACGCCAGCTGATCACGACAGCGGCGGTAATCCTCTAAGGTTCCGCCATAGGGATCGGCCACCTCTTCGTCGGTTTTCGCCCATTGGGCAAGGGTCATCACTTTCCCCGCATATTGGGGATAGGAACTGCAAAGCAGCTGGGCGTGGGATCGGGTCATGGTCAGCACCGCATCTGCCGCCTCGATCATTTCCCCGGTAATTTGCCGGGAACGATGGTGGGAAATATCGATTTCCTTTTCCCGCATGGCCTCCACTGCCTGAGACGATGCCGGTGCACCGCCGGCACAAATTCCCGCAGAGGACACAAGCACCAGTCTGTCGCTGCGGCAGGCCAAGGCATTCATCATGCCTTCTGCCATGGGACTTCGGCAGGTGTTTCCGGTACATACCAGCAAAAGGTGCATCGTCTTTTGGCTAAGGTCAAGCACCTGTCCGGCCGCCGCACGATAAAGACGGTTACGCACCGCACTCCATACGCCAAGCTCCGGAATTTCCGGTGCAAGAATCAGAGAAACGCCCTCGTCATCCAGTCCGCGAAGGCCAGCAAACAGCCGATGCGCCGCCGCATCAGGTGCATTCCTGCTGCCGAGGGAAAAGGTGATTGCCCTGGGGTCAAGACAAGGAAATTCGTCAAAGATCAGTACCCCCACCCTTTCTCTGTCACAGCATTCTTTAACATATTGCTTTGCCTGCTCCAAATCTCCATGCAGAATCTGCACCGGCGCATGAGGGGCGTAATGCTTATATTTCAGTCCCGGCGATTTCGGGCTCTCTCCTTCTTTAATCTCTGTCACAACCTGAATCGGGCCGATCAATTCTTCAATCTGTTCTTTGGTGATACCGCCGGGACGGTATAAAACGGGATCAGTTCCGCTGACATCCAGCACCGTAGATTCCAAGCCGACCCGGCAGTCACCGCCGTCGATGATGGCATCCACCCTGCCGTCCATGTCGGCTTTCACATGAGAAAACGACGTAGGACTGGGAAGTCCGGAACGATTGGCAGAGGGCGCCGCCACCGGAACGCCGGCAGTCAAAAGCAGTTCCTTTGCCGCAGGCTGGCTCGGCATCCGGACCGCCACCGTATCCATACCGCCGGTAACCACAGTGGGGATAGCATCAGATTTATGAAAAATCAAGGTCAGCGGCCCCGGCCAAAAAGCATCTATCAGCTTTTGCGCCGATTCCGGAATTTCCCTAACCAACTGCGGCAACATCGAAAGCTCCGCAATGTGTACAATCAGGGGATTGTCAGAGGGACGGCCCTTTGCGGCAAAAATCTTCCGAACCGCCGACGCATCGAGGGCATTGGCGCCCAGTCCGTAAACGGTTTCGGTAGGAAAGATGACAGTACCGCCGCTGCGCAGAATCTCGCCTGCAATCGCAAGGTCTTCTCGTTTTTCCGTTAAATACTTCGTTTCCATTCTCTGCACTCCTTTCCCGATTTGCGCCATACGGGAAAAGCCCACAGCATCGCCTGTTTTCGGCGCAGCCGGTGGACTTTTTTCGTTACAGCTCTTCTGCCTGTGCCTTGAGCTTCTCACTTTGGTCTGTGGTAATCAGGGCATCGATAATTTCATCCAAATCGCCGTTCATCACCTGTTCCAGCTTATATAGGGTCAAGCCGATTCGATGGTCGGTGATTCTGCCCTGAGGAAAGTTATAGGTTCGAATCCGCTCGCTGCGGTCTCCGGTACCCACCTGGCTTTTTCGGTCTGCCGCAATACTGGCGCTGCGCTCCTGCTCCATCTTATCATAGAGCCGAGAGCGAAGCATTTTCATGGCCGCCTCGCGGTTTTTATGCTGGGAACGCTCGTCCTGACAGGCAACCACAATTCCGGTAGGAAGATGGGTAATCCGGATGGCGGACTCGGTCTTGTTGACATGCTGACCGCCGGCGCCACTGGAACGATAGGTGTCAATCTGTAAATCCTCCGGATTGATTTCCACCTCGACCTCGTCGACCTCGGGCAATACCGCCACGGTAACCGTCGAGGTATGAATCCGGCCGCTGGATTCGGTTTCGGGGACACGCTGCACCCGGTGCACACCGCTTTCAAACTTTAGGCGGCTGTACGCCCCCTCCCCCTCTAACATGAAGGTGACCTCCTTAATGCCGCCGATTCCGATTTCGCTAAGGTTTAGCACCTCGGTTTTCCAGCGCTTGGAATCTGCGTACATACAATACATCCGAAACAAATCCCCCGCAAACAGAGCCGCTTCATCACCGCCGGCACCGCCCCGGATTTCCATAATCACGTTTTTCTCGTCATTGGGGTCCTTCGGCAGCAGCAAGATTTTGAGCTCCTCCTCGATACGGACAATGTTCTCCTTGGCTTGCTTGGTTTCCTCCGCCAGCAGCTCTTTAAATTCCTTATCGCTGTCCGGATCCTCCATCATCAGCTTGGCATCCTCTATGGTATTGACATTTTCCTTGTATTCCCGGTATTTTTCCACGATCGGGGTCAGGTCGGAATGCTCCTTACAGAGCTTTCGCCAGGTATCCTGATCGGCAATCACCTCGGGATCGCTGATTTTCTGCGCCAATTCCTCAAATTGCTTTTCGATAAATGATAGTTTTTCAAACATATAAAACTCCTTTACTGCGTAGGCAAAACATCCGTCCTGCAAGGCGCACGTCTATAATTCGCCTCTGGACTTTGCAATCAGGTAGGCGTTGATAAAACCGTTTAAATCACCGTCCATGACTGCGCCGATATTTCCCACCTCATAGCCGGTTCGATGATCCTTCACCATACTGTAGGGATGGAAAACATAGGAACGTATCTGACTGCCCCAGCCGATCTCCATTTCTACGCCCTTTAAATCCTCAATCTTCTCCTTTTGTTCACGCTCCGCAATCTCAATGAGCTTGGAGGTGAGCATCTTCATGGCAGTCTCTCGGTTTTTATGCTGGGAACGCTCGTTTTGGCAGGTGACAACCACGCCGGTGGGAAGATGGGTAATCCGAATGGCGGACTCAGTCTTATTGATATGCTGGCCGCCGGCGCCGCTAGAACGATAGGTATCAACCCGCAGATCCTCCGGATTGATCTGAACATTGATGTCATCGTCAATCTCGGGCATCACCTCTACCGAGGCAAAGGAGGTATGCCGCCTTGCCGCAGAGTCAAACGGCGATATCCGCACCAGACGGTGAACACCCTTTTCGCATTTGGCATAGCCATAGGCGTTTAAGCCCTCAACCAAAAATGTCACACTCTTGATACCGGCCTCCTCGCCCGCCAGATAGTCCAGAGTTTCGGTTTTATAGCCCTGGCGCTCTGCCCAGCGGACATACATCCGAAACAGCATCTCACACCAGTCCTGTGCCTCGGTGCCGCCGGCACCGGCGTGCAGCGTCATAATGGCGTTGTTTTTGTCGTATTTCCCGGAGAGCAGCGTTTCCAGCTTCATGGACTCCAGCTCGCTTTCCAGTTTGCTGTAGCCCTGCTTGACCTCGCCGAGTACGCTTTCGTCATTCTCCTCGATGGCAAGCTCCACCAGAGTGAGCAAATCCTCCCAGCTGCTCTTTAGATTCTCGTAGCGCTCGATTTTACTGCGCATACCCTTGATCTTCTGCAGCGTACGGCCGGCCGCCTCCATATCGTTATAAAAATCGGGTGCCATGGTCGTCTGTTCCAGTTCATCGGCTTCCGCTTGGGTTTTGGCAATGTTAAAGTGAATCCCTCAGTTCTGTTATATCTTTCTCCATTCCCTCAAGGCCGAGCTTGTACTCGTCAAAAGCTATCACAGTATCACATCCTTTATTCGTTGTTATTTATTGTTGTGTCTGATCCTTTTCCAGACAGCAGTGCTTATATTTTTTTCCGCTGCCGCAGGGACAGGGGTCGTTTCTGCCGACCACGACCTTTCGGCGTACGGGCTGTTTCTTTACGGTGCCGTCGCCGCCGTGATTTTCTGCAATCGGCTTTGCCACCTGGGTACGCTCAATCCTGGTCTGGGGCACCACATGGAAGAGATGGCGGACGGTATCTTCCTTAATGGAGGCAATCATTTCCTCAAACATATCCATAGCCTCGAATTTATATTCCACAACCGGGTCACGCTGGGCATATGCCCGCAGATTGATACCCTGGCGGAGCTGTTCCATGTTGTCAATGTGCGCCATCCACTTCTGATCCACCACCCGAAGCAGCAGGACACGCTCAACCTCACGCATCATGTCGCCGAACTCGCTCTCTTTTTCGGCATATTTTTCGTGAATGGTCTCCAGAAGATGATCCCGCAGGCTCTCCTGGGTCATATGATCCAGCTCATGCTCGCTGAATTGGAAGGTATCCTCCGGCAGCTCACCAAAGACGCTTAATGCATGATCCTTCATGCCTTCCCAATCCCATTCCTCGGCCGGAACCTGGTCACCGGCATAGAGCGCAATCATCCCCGCTACGGTGTCACTCATCATATTCAGGATATAATCCTTCATGTTCTCACCGTCAAGAACCCGGTCACGCTGTTCGTAAATCATCTCACGTTGCTGGTTGTTCACATCATCGTACTGCAGAACGTGCTTTCTGATGTCAAAGTTTCTGCCCTCTACACGTCTCTGGGCAGTTTCGATGGCATTGCTGAGCATTTTGCTCTCAATGGCCTCGTCCTCTTCCATTCCTAAGGTTTCCATGATACGGTTGATGCGCTCCGGGGCAAACAGCCGCATCAGATCGTCTTCTAAGGAGAGATAGAACTTTGATGCACCCTTGTCGCCCTGACGTCCGGAACGTCCCCGAAGCTGGTTGTCGATACGGCGGCTCTCATGGCGTTCCGTACCGATAATGTACAGACCGCCAGCCTCCAGCACCGCCTGATGCTCCGGCTCGATTTCTTTTTTATACTGATTGTATAAATTCTGATAGACCTCTCTGGCATGAATGATTTCTTCGTCGTCCGTCTCCGCAAAGCCGGTGGCCTGAACGATCATTTCCTCCTCAAAGCCCTGACGGCGCATCTCGTCCTTTGCCATAAACTCCGCATTACCGCCGAGCACAATATCGGTACCACGGCCGGCCATATTGGTGGCAATGGTTACTGCGCCCTTTTTACCGGCCTGGGCAACGATCTCCGCCTCTTTGTCATGGAACTTCGCATTCAGTACATTATGAGGGATGCCCCGCTTTCGCAGCAGCTTACTTAAAAGCTCGGACTTTTCGATGGATACCGTACCGATCAGAATCGGCTGTCCTTTTTCGTGCGCCTTTACCACCTCATCGATGACGGCCTTGAATTTTGCCGCCTCGGTCTTATAAATGCTGTCGGAATCATCCACACGGACAAGGGGCTTATTGGTGGGAATCACAATGACGTCTAACCGATATATCTCCTGGAATTCCTCCTCCTCGGTCTGCGCCGTACCGGTCATACCGGACAGCTTATGATAAAGCCGGAAGAAATTCTGGAAGGTAATGGTAGCTAGGGTTTTGCTCTCATTTTCAACCTTGACCCCTTCCTTTGCCTCGATGGCCTGATGGAGTCCGTCGCTGTAGCGGCGGCCGAACATCATACGTCCGGTAAACTCATCAACAATGATCACTTCGCCGTCCTTCACCACATAATCCCTATCCCGCTTCATCACACCGATGGCCTTGATGGCCTGGTTGATATGGTGAGACAAGGTCATGTTGTCCGGGTCGGTCAGGTTTTCAATATGAAAGGCTTCCTCCGCCTTTTTGACACCCTGTGGGGTCAGCATGGCAGTATGCGCCTTTTCGTCTACAATATAATCGTAGTCGTCAAACTCCGCTTCGTCCTCCACTTCTACCTTGGAGTCGGTTTCCACCACCTTTTTATATTTCAGGGTTTTGGCAAAGCGATCCGCCTGCATATAGAGGTCGGTGGACTTATCGCCCATACCGGAAATAATCAGCGGCGTTCTCGCCTCATCAATCAGGATGCTGTCCACCTCGTCTACGATGGCATAGGCATGACCTCGCTGCACCTTGTTTTCCTTATAAATAACCATATTATCACGAAGATAGTCAAACCCCAGCTCGTTGTTGGTGCCGTAGGTAATATCTGCGGCATAGGCCGCCTTGCGCTCTGCGTTGTCCTTTTCATGAATCACCAGTCCGACCGATAAGCCCAGAAAGTTATAGAGCTTTCCCATCCACTCGCTGTCACGCTTTGCAAGGTAGTCGTTGACCGTAACAATGTGGACACCGTTCCCGGTCAGTGCATTTAGGTAGGCCGGAAGCGTCGCCACCAGGGTCTTACCTTCACCGGTTTTCATCTCGGCAATCCGTCCCTGATGCAGAACAATACCGCCCACAATCTGTACCGGAAAGTGCTTCATTCCCAGCACACGCCAGGCAGCCTCCCGGCAGACCGCAAAGGCCTCGGGCAAAATGTCGTCTGTGGTTTCGCCGCTTTTAAGCCGTTCTTTAAAAATATCGGTCATCTGCCGAAGCTCGCTGTCCGTCTTTGCGGCCATGGTGTCCTCCAGTGCCAGCACCTGCTTCTGTATGGGATAAATCTTTTTCAGTTCCCTGTCGCTGTATGTGCCAATGACCTTCTCAATCACACTCTTTACAGACATAACACTACCTCCAAATTATCTTAAGCCGAAGAAACCCAGCCTGTTTACATGATTAAGAAACATTATAACACTTTTTCCCACGCTTGGCAAGGGAAATATTGCGAATATGCTGAGCTTTTTTCATAGATTTCAGCGTTGCTGATCCGCCTGCGGCCGCAAAGCTTCTCCTCGACATAAGTTAGGCTGTTTCTGTGCAGTTCGGCTTGTTTTCACGAAAAAACAGCCGCCAATCGGCAGCTGCTTACATTCCGTTTTCCGGTTTCGCTTTTATTCCGATCAAAGACATAAATCCTCTTAAAAAACCGGTCAAAATCCGGCAAATCGATGCGTTATAAATCATTATTTTTCGGATTGACAATATCACGCCATCCAAGATCCCCTCGTGCAATTCCCATAATCAAAACCTCAGCGGTTGCTACATTGGTTGCAAGAGGGATATTGTGTACATCGCAAAGCCGAAACAGTGCCGATACATCCGGCTCATGGGGCTGCGCAGTCAATGGATCCCGAAAAAACAAAACAGCATCGATTTCATTGTACGCAATTCTTGCGCCAATCTGCTGGTCTCCGCCCTCAGGCCCCGATAAAAACTTGTTAATATGAAGTCCGGTAGCCTCCGCAACCACACTTCCCGTTGTTCCGGTTGCACACAGGTTATGCTGCTTTAAAATACCGCTGTACGCAATACAAAAGTCAACCATTAACTCCTTCTTTTTGTCATGTGCAATCAATGCAATGTTCATGTTCTCTCATTCCCTTCTTATCCCCGATGCACAAAAGCATTCAGCATCCCGGAATATACTTTCTATCTCCACTTCTGCCCGAACGACAAAAGGCTCGGTATCCTAAGAAGAATCTGCCAAAACTTCTCACCCATATATCATAGCATAGAAATAAACAAAAGTCAAAGAGAAATCTATATTTTTTTTATATTTTTTTAACAAGATGCGATAAATCGTTTCTAAGCCCCTCTGATAACGGTGAAAATTGTGAAAATTATATTGTAAAGTTAAAAATCCAAGATAATATGTTATACAAAAATACGAATACAGAAACTTGCCTGACCGTTGCAGAACCAAAGTGATATAGAAAAAACGGTAAACATTCAACATAAACGCTTACCGTTTTTTCTTTTTGTCACTACTGGTTTTGACTAAATTTTTAACAAGATTTTCAACCATGTCAAGCTGTTCATCATCTAACCTTTTGAGATATTCAATTATTTTGTTTAACTTGGCGGGATTTCGAGAGTCAAAATCAAAAAATTCGCTTGGAGTTATACCG